>CBDULQ010000020.1:0-24103 GCA_965368115.1 uncultured Gammaproteobacteria bacterium
CCAGCCCCCAGCAGATCATCGACCGGGCACTACAGATGTTCAATGAAGAGGACTATCGTTACACCCTGCTACCACCGCTGACACCCGGTTTCGATCCGGCGGACCAGTTCCTGTTCGATACCCGCGCCGGCTTCTGCGAACACTATGCCAGCGCCTTCACCCTGTTGATGCGTGCAGCGGGCATTCCGGCGCGTGTGGTGATCGGTTACCAGGGCGGTGAGATGAATCCACTGAACGGAGTGATGACGGTGCGCCAGAGTAATGCCCATGCCTGGTCCGAAGTCTGGCTGGCGGGACGCGGCTGGGTACGCGTCGATCCGACGGCCAGTATTGCGCCGCAACGCATCGAAAACAGCCTTGACGCAGCACTGGCTGCCGATGAATATCGGCCCCTGCACATGCGCCTCAATAACGGTGTATTGAAGGCCCTCCACCAGTATTGGGATGCCATCGACAATCGCTGGAATCAGTGGGTGATCGGTTACGATCAGACGACACAACAGAACATGCTGTCGAGCCTGCTTGATCAGGACCTGGATCTTTACGCCATCGCGCGGCTGATGATCATCACCTGCGCCGTGGTGTTCGGAATTATGGCGTTCAGCCTGTTGCGTCCGCGGCGGGCCAGGCACCTGCAACCCTGCCAGCGCCTGTACCAGCGCTATTGCAACAAGCTGGCACGGGCCGGACTGCCGCGTGCACCCCATGAAGGACCGGATGACTATTTACATCGTGCCGTGCGGCAGTTTCCGCAACACGCGGATATGATTCGACTGATTACCGCGATCTATATTAATGCACGTTACCGATCACGGAATAAACCGGCACAGATGAATAGAATGAAAACGCTGATTCGACGCCTGAAGCTACGTCGCCTGCAAACCGACTGATCAGCCGGTCGCCTTACTCATCAATGCAAAACATTTTACGAAGGCGCTGGACAGGCTGGGATCCTTGATCATGGCGGCGTAATCGCCTTTCTTGAATTTCAGCTTGCGCGAAGTGTAGGCCAGCCCCAGCTTCATCAACCCTGGCGGTTTGGCCAGCAGTTTGGTCCATTCTTCGGTCGAGGCGCGTAAATCCCAGTTCAGCGCCTCACCCTGCGGCGGACCCGCTGATTCGATCTGCCCGTTAGCGATTTTGATGACGCAACGCGGCAGCTCTTCCCCATCGACACCAAAGGCGACGACTGACGAAAAGCCGACCTTACCCAGTTCTCCGGTGATGGCATCGTCGTTGTTCCACATCTGCTGATACTTCTGTATCCAGTCACTTGAAAAGAGTTCAGGCATGGCCCTGTTTCTCCATTAATTTTATTTTTTTCATATCGTTTTCGATGCCCGATAAAACTACCAAATATTTCACATGAATACTATCCAGCCAGCTTAATCGACTTTCCCTGAAGTATATACGAAAAGAGGAATGAAGACCCATCGACAGGCTGATCAAGCAGGAGATAACAAAAAAATCCGCAACGAATTTTACAAACACCAGAAAACCGGCACAACAAGGTATAAAAACCGGCCATACAATCACCTGTTCGAGGGAGAAAGGCCAGGCAACAACGACTCCGACCGACCAGCAGAATGCCGCAACAGGAAATACCGCCATGCTAACCCGGCAGCAGGTTTTAACCCTTTAAATTTCATATAGATATCAAGTTTATACGGAACCATCGAGATACTGGCCGAAGTAACCGGGGACGTGCTGATGTACTGAGTTGATTTTCTGCAGAATAACGCTAAATGTCGCACACCGGGAGAGAATCAGACGATGGTACAAATTTCAATCAGGACTCTGTCCATTGCCATTTGTTACCGAGCATGGAAAGCGTCTGCTCAGGCGGCACGGGATGACTGAAGTAATAACCCTGGAGAAGGTCACAACCATGGGCCTCAAGAAAACGCAGCTGGTAGGCATTCTCCACACCCTCAGCAACGGTTTCCAGTCCCAGTTTTTTTGCCAGAGAAATACTCGCTTCGACAATTGCGGCGTCACCCTTATCAACACCGAGATCACGAACAAAAGTCTGGTCTATTTTCAGCACATCCAGCGGAAAACGTTTCAAATATGACAGTGACGAATAACCCGTACCAAAATCATCTATTGCAGTACGTACATGCATTGCATGAAGCGCGTCAAGTATCTCGGCGGCGATTAAAGGATCCTGCATAACCACGTTTTCGGTGATTTCTATTTCCAGGCTGTAGGCAGGCATACCTTCTTCACGAATCGCTGCTCGAACTTTATCAAGCAGGTCACTATCGTTGAACTGGGAAGCGGAGAAATTCACTGATATCCGAATATCCTGGTGATGGCGCTGTCGCCAGGTACGATGTATTTCACATGCTTTTCTCAAGACCCATTCGCCTACCGGAACGATCAGCCCTGTATTTTCCAGCAACGGGATGAAGTCACCGGGTGATACCAGGCCCCGGTCCGGATGCTGCCAGCGAATAAGCGCCTCCAGTCCCCTGACGGTACCATATCGAGTATCAATCTGTGGCTGACAATAAAGCATAAACTCGTCATGCTCCAGAGCATGCCGCAAATCCGCCTCCATAGTCAGAAACTCATGACCCCGTGCGTTCATCTCGGGCGCATAAAACATATACTGACTGGAACCTGATGATTTCGCCCGATACATAGCAGTGTCCGCGTGACGCAGCAAATCCTCCACTCGATTACCGTCATCAGGAAACAATGCGATGCCGGTACTAAAAGTGACGTATAACTCATGATTACTGATGAAAACCGGCCGTTCGAAAGCCGCTCGCAACTTGCTCAGCACAACCAGTATATTTTCCGGATGATCAAGATCACCGATCAATATGGTAAATTCATCACCTCCATGACGCGCAACGGTATCACTCGGGCGCAAACAACTTTTCAAACGTTTGGCGACCTGCTGCAACAGCGCGTCACCGGCTGCATGACTCAGGCTATCGTTGACCCGCTTGAAATTATCCATATCTAGAAACAACACAGCCACAGCTGTCTCATGTCGACTCGCTTGCCCGATCATTGATGCAAAACGATCGGCAAGAAAAAAACGATTAGGCAGTCCAGTTAGACTATCGTGTGTTGCCCTGTACTGAAGCTCCGCCTCAAAACGTTTTCTTTCGGATATGTCCCGTGCGATAGTCGAGACATACTCGACTTCACCGTGCATATCGTAATGACCCACGACCACCTGTGACACAGGCACCTCTTCTTCGTCACTGATCTTAAACAGGGTTTCACCGCTCCAGATTCCCTGCTCGAATACCGTGGGAAAGACTTCATTAATAAGCTTTTCGGCCATATCTTCCGGAAACAGGTCCTTTAGACATCGTCCCTCTATGCTCTCATCGCTCCCAACGCCCAACAGTCTTCGGGCGGCACCGTTTAGATAACTCAAACAGCCTCCAGGATCGAGAACAGCTACAATGTCCGGTGTAGCCTCAAGAATACTGGCCAATCGGCTTCGGTCTTCTTCCGCCTTGATTCGAGGGGTAATATCCCGGCTGGTTGATACATAATGTGTAGTCTTTCCGTTGTCGTCTTTTAAAGGTGTAATGACTTTTTCTTCGTACAGTAAAGTACCATCCTTTCGACGATTAATAATCGTTCCCCTAAACACCTCGCCTTTATGTATCGTACCCCACAAATTCGCGTAGAAATGCTCATCATGGCAACCCGAGTTCATTATCGATGGTGTTTTACCACGCACTTCTTCCATACAGTAACCGGTCAGTTCCTCAAATGCAGGATTAACATATTCGATATAACCTTCGGGATCAGTGATAAACACACTGTCTGCAGCCTGGTTAACAACCATGGATAATTTACGTAATGTTTGCTCAACCTTACGTCGCTCACGACGACGTTCTGACTCGCGCAGTTCTCTGTCAATCGCCGTAGGCAGGCGAATCAGGTTGCCTTTCATCACATAATCCTGGGCTCCTGACCTCATTGCAGTGACAGCCGCGTCTTCACCGATGGTTCCCGACACGAAGATAAAGGGGACATCCTGATCATGCTGACGAACGACACGCAATGCCTCCGCACCGGTAAATTGCGGCATGGAAAAATCGGAGCATACGACATCCCATGTTTTTTCAAGCGCCTTGAGCAAATCCTCTTCAGTATCTACACGATCCCACTCCAGTTCGTATCCGCACGATTCCAGCCGGTCAATCAACAAAAGAGCATCGTCTTCCACGTCTTCGACGAGAAGAATACGGAGATTAGTTTTGTATGGAGAGTTCATCGACATAATATTGCCCGAAATGCTAACGCCTGGGTAACGGCTCGTTTAACAATAACCAGTAAAGCCCGAGCTGACCTGCTGCTTTAACAAACTCGTCAAAGTCAACCGGTTTTCGAACGTAACTATTCGCTCCGAGCATATAGCCTTTCAAACGATCCTCATCTTCATTTGACGATGTCAATATAACCACAGGAGTCATGCAAGTACGATCATCTTCACGAATACGTTTCAACACTTCCAGGCCATCGATTTTCGGCAATTTCAGATCCAGTAACACCACGGCCGGCAGGTCATTGATGTCTCGCCCTTCATATTCACCGGTGCCAAACATATAATCCAGTGCTTCGACACCATTTCTGGCAACGACCACCTTGTTTCCAACCCGATTGGCCGCCATTGCATCCAGTGTCAACAAATCGTCATCCGGGTTATCTTCCACAAGCAGTATGGTCTTTTCATTCATTCAGCATCTCCTCTCGATCAAGGGTGAAATAAAAGGTAGCGCCTTTTCCAATTTCACTCCTGGCCCAGATGCGTCCACCATGTTTATTAATTACACGCTGCACGGTCGCCAGCCCAATCCCGGTACCTGGATATTCGCTTGCATCATGCAAACGCTGGAAAGCCCCGAACAATTTATCCGCATATGCCATGTCAAAGCCGGCACCATTATCCCGTATAAAATAGTGTAGCGATCCATTGTTTGAACTGGTTCCCATTTCAATGCAGGCATGGTCTTGTTGACAGGTAAATTTCCATGCATTCCCTAATAGATTGTCGAGCACTACTCTCAGCAATTGTCTGTCACCGTCAATATACATATCCGATTCAAAAGATAGATCCGCCTCACGCCCGGGATCCTGCTGATGCAGGCTATCAGCAACCTCATTGGCCAGATCGGTCAGATTTACCCGCTCGATGCTCAGTTCTGATCGACTGATACGAGAAAGTTTCAACAAGTCATCGATCAATGCAGCCATTCTCTGAGCAGCGGCACGTACTCGATTCAAGCGATCCTGCCCCTGTTCGTCCAAGCTATCCGAGTAGTTTTTCAGTAGCATATGACTAAATCCGTCTATCGCTCTCAGTGGCGCGCGCAAGTCATGGGAGACCGAATAAGAGAATGCTTCCAGTTCGCTATTGATCGCCTCGAGTTCACGAGATCGAACTTGAAGATTCTGATTTAACTGTTGCACTTCTCTTTCATGTTCTTTCCGCTCGCTGATATCCTCGACGATGCCATCCAGATAAAGGCGCCCCGCGCCATCCTCTTTGAGGATGGCGGTAACTGCTGCATCAAACTCGCGTCCAGCCAGTGTTTTCAGACGAAACTCCTCTGCCTTAAGGTATGTACTGGACATGATTTTGTCGTTGAACCGCTGCAGATCCAGAGAATCACAGAACAGGTCCGACAACGATGTTTCTATCAGCTCTTCCGACGACCGAGCTTCGAACATATCGACCATGGATGGATTCACTTCCATAAAACGACCGGCCTCGCCAAATGTATGTCGGTAGACTCCGATCGGAAGATTCGTTACCAGTTGTTGATATTGAGCCTGTACCTGACGCCGGACTTTTTCTGCATGTTTACGCGCGCTTATATCGCGGATGATGCTGGTTACCAGAACACCCCGCTCGGTCGCCATCGGACTCAGACTAATTTCCAACGGAAACTCACTACCGTCCTTTCTCTGCCCGTACAGGTCAATTCCCAGCCCCATCGGCCTCAACGAAGGTTTTTCAATATAATCGGACCTGAGTTTTTCATGGCCGTCGCGAAATCGCTCCGGCACCAACTGCTCAATTGCCTTGCCAACCAGTTCATTTTTACCGTAGCCGAACCATTTTTCGGCCTGGGCGTTGGCTGACTGGATGATGCCTTTTCCGTCCACGATCAGGATGCCGTCAGGAGCCGAATTAAACAGACCCCGAAAACGTGACTCGCTTTCCCGCACCCTGGCCTGGTCCAGCTCCCGCTGCCTGTCTTTCTTGGCCAGGAGAAAACCGATAATGACTGCCAACACCAGAAGCATGCCGAATACAATAAACAGGTTGCTTGTACGTTCGGAAGTAACTGCAGATATGGCGGCTTTCGAGGTATAGGCGACAATGACCCAGTCGTATTCGTTTCCAGGTCCCAGTATGGTTGGTTGGATACGGGTGTAACTGTAGATACCTTGCGGAAAGATGACCTGCCCTGCCACGGAACCCGATTGAATCGCTTCCCAGACCCTGGGGTGATACGCCTGAATTCGAACATCCTCGCGCTGCGGATACATGAAACCCCATTCCATTTCCGGATTCGGCCCCAGCAACCAGTATCCCTGGTTGTTCAACAACCAGATCTCGGTGTTTTCGCTTTCCTGTGCATCTCTAAGCCGACTGAGCAGGCGCTGACCGAGGTAATTCACCACAATCATGCCGCGTTTACGCCCCTGGCTATCAAATATCGGTGTGCCAACGCGAATTACCGGTTTTAGCGGCGTTTGTATCTGGCCTTTCTCGATGTTGAGATCAAACGGCGAAACGTATGTCTGGCCCTGGTCGAGCCGCAGGGTTTCGTCAACATAGTAACGGCCCGATTTGTTCTGCAGAACCTCGGCGGAGACCTCACTCGGCTGGCCATCGTTCCAGTTGATTCGAATGCGTTCCATGCCCTGGTTGTCGATCAGACGAATCTGATCATAAGTCTTCCTGTTAATGACAAAACTAACCAGGTCGTTCGACAGTAACTGGTGGTCAGCCGCCATACCGTTATCTAACCAGCGGCGCAAAACGGTTTGTTCAGCCAGATAGCCTACGTCACCCTGCAATATGCTCAGTTCAGTTGATACGGTATCGCGGGTTAGTTGAACAAGATGCCGATCGTTGATTCGGTAAATCTCATACTGGGCATCGATCTCTGATCGGTACAGCACCCAGAATATAACAAGCAGCACCGCGACCATGGGAACGGACACGCGCAACGAACGAAGGAACAGATTCTGGGTACCTGTATGCACAATAACAACCACACCGATGCTTTTTTCAATTAATTCGCCAGCAAAGCCCGTAAAAATATCTGGCCTGGATTTTCAATGAGTATAGATGGGAAAACCCCGTACACAGGCGGATTTTCATGTTTAGGTGAATATCCTGATATCGATTACAGGGTATATACGTGGGTTGAAGGGTAAAAACGTGAAGCTATGCGGGCCGTATGTATTCGTTTGCTAGCCCCTGTTTGATCAATATTAATGTCTTCCGAGTCTAAACAAACGGGCTATCGACTTTCAGAATAACCGAAGAAAATGGATGCTATTTGGAAAAATTGCCGAATACCCTTAATTTTTACCATATTTATTCCGTCGCCCAAGCATATCAATACACGTGACGAGACCGGTCGGCTTCAAACATATCCTCACCCGGATACTCACGGAATATCCACCATAAAAACCTTTTGATGGGTATGGATAACACCCATGGAAAAATGACGACAACGACAGGTAGAAAGTACCGGCTCGGCACTCGATTTCGAACCCGCAGGTGTTCCGCACTCGAACATGTAACCTGTAGTCCGCAAATAAAAAAAGCCCTCGCTAAGGAGGGCCTTTTTATTTGGCGGAGAGGGTGGGATTTATTCCGGGCATCCATGCCCTCCACCCTCCGGGCCAGGGTCACGTCCCGTGACCCTGTTAAACATCGCTCCCGGCGATGTTTCGAACCCGCGTGTCTCCAGCACCCATCCCTGTCCGCAAATAAAAAAGCCCTCGCAAGGAGGGCCTTTTTATTTGGCGGAGAGGGTGGGATTTGAACCCACGGACGGGATAAACCGTCGCCGGTTTTCAAGACCGGTGCTTTCAACCGCTCAGCCACCTCTCCAGAACTCGGTCTGTACCGGTTTCACGATATGAAACCGGGCTCTACAAGCCCGCTGTAGCAAGCTGTCGAGGGCGCGTAGCATAACTGAAAAATACTTGTAAAACCAGCGCTTGCCATCATTTAATATGAAACTATTGTTAACTTTGCCATGTCAAAATGGCAGTGTTAAGCTAACTCCACAATTTAACTGATGAACAGGTAAGTTTATGAACGAACAAAATATCTCTATCGGCCGTGCCCGACAAGGGGTTCTGGAATCTAACAAGGTTCTGAAAAACACCTATCTGCTGCTGTCCATGACGCTGTTGTTCAGTGGCCTGACCGCCGCTGTGGCCATGGCATTCAATGTCCCGCCACTGGGTCCTCTGATTACTCTGGGTGGTTACTTCCTGCTGCTGTTCCTGACCCACAAGTTTGCTAACAGTGCAGCCGGTCTGTTCTTCGTATTTGCCCTTACCGGTTTTCTCGGACTGACCCTGGGTCCTATCCTGTCTATGTATCTGGGATTACCCAATGGTGACCAGCTGATCATGACGGCGCTTGGCGGCACGGGTGTCATTTTCCTTGGTCTGTCCGGTTATGCGCTGACTACCCGCAAGGATTTCAGTTTCCTGGGTGGTTTCATCGTGGCCGGAGTGATGGTCGCCTTTCTAGCCATGATCGGCCTGTTGTTCCTGCAGATTCCAGCTCTGCAGCTGGCCTTGTCTGCGCTGTTCATTCTGCTGAGTTCAGCGCTGATTCTGTACCAGACCAGTCAGATCATTCATGGCGGTGAGACCAACTACATTCTGGCTACCGTGACTCTGTACGTCAGCATCTACAACATCTTTATCAGCCTGTTACAGATCCTCAGTGCCTTCAGCGGCGACGACTGATCTAAGGTTGATCGTGAATAAAAAAAGCCCCGGCTTGCCGGGGCTGATTTTTTGAGCTCAGACTTATGGATTCCTGGCAGTCAATCGGTGCGGCCATTCTTCTCGGCGTCGTCGTGCTGTTTCTCTTCCCCCAGTTGAAAAAAAGTATGCGCAGCACAAGTGAGGCGACCGCCGAGGACTGGAAATCGTTCCTGATTCCGATCCTGGCTGTAGTCGGCTTTGTGATTTTGCTGATTATGATGGTATAAATGCTGGGTTTTATTCGCCCGGCTGCGCCCCTATATTTCTATCTCTCATCTGTTTTTCAGGAATCGCCATGCAAGAAGAACATCCGTTTGCACCTTATGTACGTATTCTGGGTAAAGGCAAGAAAGGCTCCCGCGGCCTGAGTGAAGACGAAGCCTTTGCCTCAATGACGATGATTCTCAACGATGAGGTCACTCCGGAGCAGCTCGGCGCCTTTCTGATGCTGTTACGCGTCAAGGAAGAGACACCCGAGGAAGTCTCCGGTTTCGTCAAGGCGATCCGCGCCTATATCGGTCGTTCCGATAACACTTTTGCCGACCTGGACTGGTCGTCCTACGCCGGCAAACGCCGTCATTCCCCCTGGTATGTTCTGAGCGCCCTGTTGCTGGCGGACAACGGTATCAAGGTCTGCATGCACGGTGCCGAAGGCCATACTGCAGGCCGGATCTATACCTCCGAAGTCCTGGCACCGCTGGGCATCAAGGTTGCCGATACACTGGATGAAGCACGCAACCAGGTGAGTGAAACCAATTTCTGTTATATCCCGCTGCAGACCATCAGCCAGCGCCTGAAAGATATTCTGGAACTGCGTCCGCTGCTCGGCCTGCGTTCGCCGCTGCACACCGTGGGCCGCATGATCAATCCGCTCAATGCACCTTACTGTATCCAGGCGATTTTCCATCCCGGCTACCAGAAAATTCACCAGCAGGCCGCCCAGCTGATGGGTGAAAACAACCTGGCGGTGTTCAAGGGTGAAGCCGGCGAAGTGGAACGCAACCCGGATATCGACTGCACCGTGTCCAGCGTCACTAACGGCGAACTGGTGGATGAAGACTGGCCGGCCCTGTTCAGTAAGCGTCACGTCAAGGAAGAAAGCATCGACCCGCAGCGACTGGGTCGAGTCTGGCGTGGCGAGGACGACGACGCGGAATATGCCGAAGCCGCCATTATCGCCACGGCAGCCATTGCACTCCGCCTGATGGGCAAAGCAGACAGCCCGGACAGCGCTTACGCGCAGGCCCAGCAGATGTGGCAGGATCGAAATCGCCAGCGCCACTGAGCGGGATCTGACCTGGCGCGGGTCGCCAGGTCAGTGCGTCGTCCCTCCAGCCTCTTTCAGCAACACCGGCAGGACGGCCCTTTCACCTTCCGCAGCAGCATATTCAGCCGCAATCCAGTAACCCACTACCGCAACCAGCTCATCGCCCAGGAACAGCAGTGGAATACGATCCCGAAGCCAGGGCGGAACCCCCGCTTCCTGGAACAGGTTTTTGAGGCTGTGGTGGCCGCCACGCCCCGGCGGCTGAATTTTCTCCCGTCCCTGACGGAAACGCACCTGTAACGTCTCAGCAGCCAGCGTCGATTTAAGTCCAACGTGCTCGGCACCGGACGCCTGCATCTGCAGGATCTGCCGTAAACCGGGCAGGTAGAGCGGTTGCCGTGGCTGCCAGTCCAGCGTTTGTGCCGGATCGTGAGGATTGTCAGCCAGCAGATAGAGTTCGCCGCGGTAGCGGCGCATGACCAGGCCACCCCAGCTTACCACCGGATCGGCATCCTCCCGTGGCGCTAACATCTGTTGCAGCACCTGATCCACCACCGCCCGCGATGGCAGGCTGAACCCGGATTGTCGAATCCAGCAACGCAGCAGGTTGGCCTGCCGTGCATGGCTGAATTCGGCCAGGGTATCGACTTGTGGACACCCCTGTTCACTCGATACCTGTTCTAAATCACGCTCAGCCAGTTCATCCAGCAGCTCCGCCTGCTCGGCCTGTAACTCGGCCGCGCGCGCCAGGGTGACTGAAAACGAAGGCCAGCGCTCAGCCAGCACCGGCACAACCCGATGACGCAGGAAGTTGCGATCGTAGGCCGGTGATTGATTGCTGGGGTCTTCCACCCAGTTCAGATGCTGCTGCTCGGCGTATTCGGCGATGGCCTGTCGACGCCAGTTCAACAGCGGACGCAGATGCCAGCCGGCGGCGAAGCGGTTGCTGTAGGGCATCGCCGCCAGACCGGCCGCACCGGCACCACGCAGCAGTTGTAACAGCAGGGTTTCCGCCTGGTCGTCCTGGTGCTGGGCAGTGAGTAGCGCACATTGGGGGCCAATCAGCCGGGCCAGCGCGGTATAACGCGCTTCCCGCGCCGCCGCCTCCGGGCTTTGTCCCGGTTGCGGCCGGGCATCGACGGAGATCATCTGAAACGGCACCTGCAATCGGCTGCAGCTGTCTCGGCAATGTTCAGCCCACTGCAGCGATTCCGCTTGCAGACCGTGATCGACATAGACGGCAGACACAGGGAGTGAAGAGGCCGCGAGCAGATGCAACAAAACCTGCGAATCCAGCCCACCACTGTAGGCCAGATACCAGGTTTCGATGGCGTGTTGAGCAGCGAACTGCTGCAGGGCGTTGAGCAGCGACCGGGGATCAGGCTTCGCTGAATTTTCCATAATTCATCAGCCGCTGGTAGCGGGTATCCAGCAGCTTGTCGAGGCCCATCTGATCCAGGTTTTCCAGACTGTTGACCAAAGCCTGCTTGATATTACGGGCGGTGCTATCGACGTCGCGGTAGGCGCTGCCCAGTGGCTCTTCGATAATATGGTCGATCAGATCGAGTTCTTTCAGACGTCCGGACGTGATACCCAGTGCCTCGGCGGCGTCCTGGGCTTTTTCCGCACTCTTCCACAGAATGGACGCACAGCCTTCGGGTGAAATGACCGAGTACGTGCTGTATTTCAGCATCATCACCGTGTCGCCGACACCGATTGCCAGCGCACCACCGGATCCACCTTCACCGATCACGGTGCAGATGATTGGCGTTTTCAGCGCCGCCATTTCAAACAGGTTGTGGGCAATGGCCTCGGACTGACCACGTTCTTCCGCGCCGATGCCGGGATAGGCCCCGGGGGTGTCGATGAAGGTAAGCACCGGCATCTTGAAGCGTTCCGCCAGCTTCATCAGGCGCAAAGCCTTGCGATAACCTTCCGGACGCGGCATACCGAAATTGCGACGAATCTTTTCCTTGGTATCGCGACCTTTCTGGTGACCGATAACCATGACCGGCCGACCGTTCAGGCGCGCCATGCCACCCACAATGGCGTAATCGTCGGCAAACGCGCGATCGCCATGCAGTTCCTGGAAATCGGTGAAGATTCGATCGATATAATCCAGTGTATAAGGGCGCTGCGGATGGCGTGCCAGTTGTGAAGTCTGCCAGGGCGACAGCTTGCTGAAGATCGACTCGGTGAGACTTCGGCATTTATCCTGCAGGCGAATGATTTCGTCACCGATGTTGATTTCGGTGTCATCCCCCACGTAACGCAATTCTTCTATTTTTGCCTCAAGCTCGGCAATGGGTTGTTCAAAATCGAGAAAATTCGGATTCATTGTGTATTTATAGCTATGGGTATAGCCGCTAGGCACGGATATACTATTGAACAAGGACCGCAATAATAACCTGCAACGCGCGCCCATCCAAGGGCATTTAGGGATACTAGCCGGAATTTGTTGGATTAACCGAACTTAGCCGCAAATTCTCGTGTTTTTGCCACAATTTAACTCGGTTTACTTAATTATGGTCCATAGTATTATTGATTCATCGAGCCTTTTACCGTCTGTGCTACACTATCCAAAATTCGCTCATACGGGTCAAATCTAGATGACGCAGATTGTATTCCCCGACTGCCAGGAACTTATCGAGGAAAGCCAGCGCGCTTCTTCGGTCGAGGAGCTGCATGCAATCTGTAGCAAGGCCTGCCAGATGTTCGGATTTGACCAGTTCCTGTACGGCAGCCGGGTGCCAACCTCGTTTGTGCGCCCCCAGTTGATCATCATCAGTGGCTACAGTCAGCAGTGGTGGGATCGCTATAACGAACAGGATTACTTCAAGGCCGATCCGGTCCTGGACTACTGTACTCACAATACGCTACCCATCGAATGGGATCACCTCCCCGAACCGCCACAGCAGAAAAAACTGTCCAACCAGATCATGAACGAATGCGCGGTATTCGGTTTGCGTTCCGGGGTCAGTTTTCCGGTACATACCCCGAGCGGCGAATTCGCCATGCTCAGTTTCACCTCCGATCGATCGCCGCAAAATGTGAAACCCGAGATCAAGCTGGCCATGCCGCATTTGATGATCCTTTCGCATTATATTCACGAAGCGGTGATGCGGGTATTCCGCACCAAACAGACCATCGAAGACAAAATCGAACTGACCTTCCGGGAAAAAGAATGCCTGTTGTGGGCGGCGGAAGGCAAGACCTCGGACGAAACCGCGGATATTCTGCATATCTCGGAAAGCACGGTACGCTTCCATCTGAACAACGCGGCGCGCAAACTCAATGTACACAGCCGCCGACACGCCATTGCCCGGGCCATCTGCCTTGGCCTGATCAAGCCTATCATCTGAATTTCCCGCCGATCCTTAAGGAACGATTCTGCGCCCCTGTCGAGGACGTTCCGGGTTTTCCCACCCCTGCATACCGACATCGGCTTAAATCCCTTCACAGCCCCTCAAGACACCCCCTGACCCGACTTCAAGGGTTCGACGAACATCCAAAACTAGCAATTCTGCTAGCTACATTCGCCGTCTTTCTCTGCTTAACTGGTACCCATAAATTTAAATAATGTGCAGGGCAATGACATGTTACAAACCAGTTATGTTCAACAATCACCTCAACAATCAGACAATTCTTATTTAGTTCGCTCCATGTATCGGCTTCGCAAAGTTGTTTTCGAAGACCGACTGGGCTGGGCAGTCAAAAGCTATAACGGCATGGAAATCGACGGTTACGATGAGCTGGACGCAACTTATCTGATGCATACCAACAACCACATGGAAGTCGATGGCTGCTGCCGAATTCTGCCGACCCAGGGCCCCTATATGCTACGCGATGTATTTCCCCAATTATTAAGGGGAGAAGCCTTACCCGAAGCACCGGATGTTCTGGAAATCAGTCGCTTTGCCGTAGATACCTCGACCTCAGAGAGTCGCTCCGACAACAGCATCAATCTGGTCACCATGGATATTCTTCGACAGATTTACGACTACGCCATCGATAACAATGTGCAACGCTACGTTGCAGTCACCAGTGCCGCCATGGAACGGGTTTTACGTCGTGCCGGCATACCGACTCGCCGTTTCGGTGACGGCAAGCTGACCCGCATCGGCAAGGTCATGTCCGTCTGCATCTGGGTTGATATCAACGAGCAGTATCGAGATGCAGTCTACAAACAGGTTAATCTTGAAAGGAAGGCAGCATGAACATTTTAACAATCGGTATCGATTCCAATGTCACCAGCATGCTGGACACGCTACATGCCAGCTCTAACGATAACCAGATCACTCATCTGTTCAGAAAGGAAGACGCCATTGCAGCTATTAAAAACAGGGCGCCGGACTGGGACTGGATCATTATTCAGGGTCACGACGACCCTGATCACTGGAAATCCATTCTCTGTGCAGTGAATGCGAATTCGTCGAACACGCAGATTACCGTACTGTCTTCACACATCGACGGTACCCGCCTGAAAACACCGGTATGCAGCATGCATAACGAAGGCGGACAGATGTCTGTGTCACGTTGTGCGATGCAGAATCTTCTGGAGCAGGATCAGCGTGCCATCACCAGTCATGCAGAAGATAAAACAACGCCTATAATCTTTGAGTATCACTCGCCCTGTCGTTGAACAATATGACAATCAGCACCAATGACACCGCCAACAATACGTCCAGGATTCTGATAGCGGATGATGATCCGTCGATTCTGTTGTTACTGAAACACATTCTGCTGGCGGAAGGTTACAGTGTAATTGAAGCTAAAAACGGTGTGGAAGCGATAGAAATGTGTGGCCAGCATAGCCTGGACCTGGCCATCATTGATATCGTCATGCCGGTGATGGACGGAATTGAAGCCTGTCGAACCATCAATGAGCAAATGACTGATCCACCACCGGTGCTGATGATTACTGCACTCGACGATGATGCGTCGGTCGAAAATGCATTCGATGTCGGCGCCACCGATTACGTCACCAAACCCATCAACTGGTCAGTGTTCAAAAACCGGGTCAAGCGTATCGTTGGTGCCGAGCATTCCAAAAAGACGGTCAGGAAACTTGAATATCATGATCACCTGACCGGCCTGCCTAACCGGGTATTGTTGCTCGATCGACTGGAATCCGCTATTTACCGGGCGCGCCGTAACGATACTCACGTCGCCCTGTTCATCATCGATATCGATAATTTCAAACTGATCAACGAAACCCTGGGACACGACCAGGGGGACATGTTGCTGAGGTCCGTTGCTGAACGCCTGCAGCAGCATATTCGCGATACGGACACCCTGTCGCGCACCAGCGGCGACGAGTTTGGCCTCATTATCGAGAATGTCAACCGGCTGGAAGATATTGCCCATCTGGCTGAAAGCCTGACGACCCTGCTCGAACACAACATCGTGCTCGCTGAACAGAGTGTTTATATCAAGGCGAAAATCGGTATCACTCTGTATCCGCAAGACGGCGAAGACGTCGGCACACTGATGAAGAATGCCGATATTGCATTGCATAAGTCGAAGAAAGAAAGCGGTCAGACCAGTTATAAATTTTTCTCGCCGGAACTCAGTAACAAGGCATTTCGCCGCCTGAATATCGAAAACAGTCTGCGAGGCGCCATCGAGAATAACCAGCTTGTGGTGTTCTATCAGCCCAAGGTCAACCTGAGCACCGGTCACCCGCAGGGTATGGAAGCGCTGGTCCGCTGGAATCACCCTGAACACGGCCTGATTCCACCGGACGAGTTCATCCCCATTGCCGAAGAAACCGGACTTATCGTGCCGCTCGGTGAATGGGTTATCAAAACAGCCTGCAAACAGTTCTGTAAATGGCGCAGCGAGCATCTCGATATCTCCAACATATCCATCAATGTGTCTGCACGCCAGTTCAAGGAACAGGATCTGGTTAGTTTGTTCGAACAAATTTTTTCTGAACTGAAGATCGACCCGACATTCATCGAACTGGAGCTTACCGAAAGCGCCCTGTTACATAATGAAGACAAGGTGGAATCCAAACTCAGTCGCCTGCATGATATGGGCATCAAGATTTCAATCGACGATTTCGGTACCGGCTATGCGTCCCTCTCTTACCTGAAGCGTCTGCCGATCGATATTCTGAAAATAGACCGTTCGTTTACCGACGGGATTCTGCACGATTCAGACGACATCGCGATCGTCAACGCCATCACCGGACTGGCCAATGCCCTTAGTCTCGAGCTGGTCGCAGAAGGTATTGAAACAGCGGACCAGCTGGAAAAAATCGTCAACCTGGGTATCACCCATGGCCAGGGTTTTTACTGGGGAGCTCCCTGTAATGCCGACGATTACCGGGTGCTGTTCGATCGCATCACATCCTGATCAGGACACTGCTTCGTCAACACTCAGCAATTCACGCATCACCATGGTGGCAAAGGCACCGGCAGGCAGATTGAAAGAGACCCTTAGCACATCCTCCGCTTCCAGTTGCCAGTCCATCTGCTCCGCCAGCAGGCGTAAGGCCCGCCGCTCCTGTTTCATGCCCGCCTTCTCCAGGCCTGCACAGAATGCCGGATATTGTTCGGCTAGCTGCAATTCCTGATCCCTGCAGTCTGCTTCTGACAACAGCTCACCACGCCCCCACAAAGGACCTGTGGGATGAATATCCAGCAACTCGATGCGTGAACCCAGGTCAGCCGAGCCGTCGTCGACAAAGCAGGCTGACTTGCCCTGCAACTGGAATACATCACCGGCGAGCGGCCGATTCCAGCATCCCTGGCTGACCCTTTGCGACAGATACTGGTTGAACACCCAGGCGCGAGCTGCCGATAAATACAGACCGCGCTGGTGTTTGCTCACAGACAGGCGTGCACCGGAAAACAGCTGCTCCGCCTGCACCAGGTTCTGCATATCGTGACCAAAACGCTGGGCACCGAAATAATTTGGCACCCCCTGGTCGCGGATCTGTTGAAGACGTTGTTGCAGTGAGACCGGATCTGCTTCCAGTTGACGAATACGTAGACTGAAGCGGTTTCCGCTATGAGCCCCCCTGCGCAGCTTGCGATCGTGCCGGCTGGCGCGCAGCACCTCGAATTCGTTGCTGTCCAGCTGCGTCAGGTCCGGATCCTCGCGGCCCGGCAGATGGATACTGAACCACTGGCTGGTGATCGCCTGGCGATCCTTGAGACCGGCGTAGCTGACATCACGGGGCCTGACATCCGCTACCCGGGCCAGCTGGCGCGCGACCCACTCAGTGTTGCTCGCAGTCTTGCGTATCCACAACCACAGATGCTCGCCCTCGCCGCTGGGCTCCACCGGCATGATCTCGTCAACGATGAAATCCGCTGTTTGCTGTTTGATGACACCACGCCCCACCGGCGCGCCAAAGGCCCGCTCAAGGCCGGAAAAACAATACGACATACCTGTTCAATTCCTGAAAACTAAAAACCACCCCATCAGTGATCGACGCCAGCTGTATATAACATCGACACGGAATTCCGGGAAAATTTCCCGGTCATTTTTTACGCATTGACATTTTTTGACGCTCCGTCATATTGTACCCCATGACGCGAACACAGCGAAAACAACGAGAATGGCAGCAACGGGAACAGTTAATCCTGGATACCGCCCAGCATATCCTTAATGCCGAAGGTTATGCCAGCCTGACCATGGAGCGTGTGGCGTTGGAAATCGAATATTCCAAGGGCACGATCTACAACCACTTCAGCAGCAAGGAAGAGATCATCAGCTCCATCAGCTGTCGCTGTCTAAACCGACTGGGTGAACTGTTCAGCCGTGCTGTACATTACCAGTCGCATACCCGAGCACGTATCTCGGCCATCGTGATTGCCCATAGCCTGTACGCCCTGCTTCATCCGACCGAAATACAGAATATGCAGATTACCAAATCACGCGCTATTCGCGATCGAATTTCCGAAGACCGGCAAGCGGATATTCTGGCCCTGGAGCAACAAGTGACCGGTATCGCCATGGACATCGTTGCCGAAGCGATCAGTATCGGTGACATACCTGAACATCACGGCCACGATATCGACAGCATTGTATTCGGTCTGTGGACTATGGGCTACGGCTCCAACCTGCTTCACCTGTCAGGCATCCCGTTCGCAAAACTGGGCATGCGCAATCCACTGGATATTGTCTGGACCAACAGCAACAAACTGCTCGACAGCTACCAATGGGCGCCGACCAGCGAGACTCTTGACCTCGAGGCGCTTTATCAAACTATTAGCAACGATTTATATAAAGAAGAAATACAACAAATACACACTTAGATGGAGTGACCCATGGTCTCTTACACGGAATGGATACTCAAGCATCGTTACATCGTGGTTGCATTGACGGTCGGCCTTATACTGGCACTGGGATACGGCGCCAAACGACTGAGTTTCACCAATGATTATCGTGTTTTTTTCAGCGCATCCAACCCCCAGTTGAATGCATTCGAAAACCTGCAAAACACGTACACCAAGAACGACAATGTGCTGATCGTTATTTCACCGGACAGCGGCAATGTGTTCGATCGGGAAACCCTGGCAGCGATACAGGAAATGACTGATCGAGCCTGGCAGATTCCTTTTTCGATTCGCGTCGACTCGGTTACCAACTTCATGCACTCTTACGCCGAGCAGGATGACATCATTATCGATGATCTTGTGGCTGATGACGCCTCGGACCTGAGCGATCAACAGCTGCGGCACATCAGGCAAATCGCGTTACAGGAACCCGAACTGATCAATCGCCTGGTATCACCGGACAGTTCGCACACCGGGATCAATATCACCATTCAGCTTCCCGGAGAGGACCAGCTTCACGAAAATCCACAAGTCGTGGAATTCGTGCGTACCATGCGTGATGAATTCAGTACACGCTACCCTCAGCTGGATATCCATCTGGCCGGGATTTCAATGATGAACAATGCTTTTTCCGAGGCCAGTATCAATGATGGCAAAACCCTGATTCCTGCCGCTTTCATCGGCATTGCCATTATGCTGCTCATTCTGCTTCGCGGCGTAAGTGCGACCTTCGCCACCATACTGGTCGTCATGTTTTCAATTGTCGGCGCAATGGGCATCGCCGGGTATCTTGGCATACGCCTCACACCGCCTTCGGCATCTGCCCCCATCATTATTCTAACCATTGCGATTGCCGGCGCTGTTCACCTGCTGGTTACCATGTTACAGGAAATCCATCGAGGCCTGTCTAAAAGCCAGGCCATCTCAGAAAGCATGCGCGTTAATTTTCAGCCGATATTTTTAACTGCACTCACCACATCGATCGGGTTTCTGAGCCTGAACAGCAGTGATGCCCCACCCTTCAGGGATCTCGGAAATATATCGACCTTCGGCGTCATAATCTCGTTTATTCTGACCGTGACTTTCCTGCCTGCCGTCATGTCCATTGCACCGATCAAGGCTCGGCATTTCGTCGTTGGCACGCGCCCCATGCAATTGCTCGGTGATTTCGTCGTCAACCATCAGTCCCGGCTTATTATCGGCCTGGGACTCGTGTCGATACTGGCAATTGCGATGATTCCACGCAATGAACTCAACGACGTATTCGTCAATTACTTTGACCGTTCCGTCCCATTCCGGGTCGATACCGATTATGCAACCCAGCATCTTACCGGCACTTACACCATCAGTTACTCGATAGATAGCAATGTACCTGGCGGGGTCAGCGATCCCGAGTTTCTCAGTAAAGTCGAAGCCTTTGCCAACTGGTACCGTAAGCAACCGGAGGTACTCCACGTATCCAGCGTCACCGAGGTATTTAAACGCCTGAATAAGAACATGCATGGAGACAACACCGAGTATTACAGAATCCCGGATCAGCGGGAGGAAGCGGCCCAGTATCTGATCCTTTATGAGATGTCACTACCCAAAGGGCGCGACCTCACCAATCAGATCGACCTGGATAAAAAAGCAACGCGCCTGAATGTGACACTCAAAACCATATCATCCAATCAGATTCTTGGCCTTGAAGAACGAGCCAACCAGTGGATGCAGGCGAACATGCCTGAGCATGTGGCGCTGGGAGCCAGCCCGGCAATTATGTTTGCGCACATTGGGAAACGCAATATCATCAGTATGCTAACCGGCACAACCATGGCATTGATTCTGATATCCGCCATCCTGATCATTGCACTGCGATCATTCAAATACGGACTGATCAGCCTGATGCCTAATTTGTTGCCTGCGGCTGTTGCTTTCGGTATCTGGGGCCTGATAGTCGGAGAAGTTGGCCTTGCCTTATCTGTCGTTACCGCCATGACGCTGGGAATTGTTGTCGATGATACTGTTCACTATATGAGCAAATACATTCGTGCAAGAAAAGAAAAAGGACTGAATAGCCACCAGGCAGTTCGTTATGCCTTCAACAACGTCGGTGTCGCCTTATGGGTCACCTCAGCGGTATTAGTTGTCGGCTTCCTGATCCTGTCCCGTTCATCATTCGAGCTCAACTCTGGCATGGGTCTGATGACCAGCCTGATCATCTTTATCGCCCTGGTGCTCGACTTCCTGTTACTCCCTCCTCTATTGATGAAACTGGACGCAAGCAAAGAGGAAAAACTATCTCTCGCGGAGCAAAATACATGAACAAAACGATTCCTTTTTTTATTTCACTATTCGCCCTGCTCTTTGTTGGCACCCTGTCCGCTGACCAGGCGAAAGAAGAAGGCCTACGCATAGCTACTGAATCCGACCGGCGTGACTCCGGTTTCAAAAACCAGACCGCCGCCCTGATCATGGAACTGAAAAACAGCCAGGGCGACACCAGTTCGCGAGAAATCCGCGTCAAAACTCTGGAGGTGGAAAATGATGGCGATAAAAGCTTAACTATTTTCGATAAACCTGCTGATGTTAAAGGCACCGCATTTCTGACTTACTCTCACGCCAGGGAACCTGACGATCAGTGGATTTATCTTCCGGCGATCAAACGAATCAAACGCATCAGCTCAAAAAACAAATCGGGTCCGTTCATGGGTAGCGAATTTGCTTACGAAGACCTGTCGTCTCAGGAAATCGAGAAGTACACATATCGTTATCTACGCGATGAAGACATCAACGGCACTAGTTGTTATGTAGTGGAACGCATACCCGCATATAAACACTCTGGCTACAGCCGGCAGATTGCCTGGATCAACAAACAGGAATACCGTCCTGAAAAAATTGAATTTTATGATCAGAAAAATGCTCTGTTAAAAACACTAACCTACAGCGGCTATAAACAGTATCTGGATCAATACTGGCGCGCCGACGAAATGAACATGACCAATCATCAAACCGGCAAATCAACTCGACTCATCTGGTCAGATTATATGTTTCGCACAGACCTGGATACCGGTGACTTCAATCGCAGCAGCCTTAAAAGAGCTCGATAACCCGGCCTGATCATGACAATAAAGAGACACCCGATACTTTCTATATCGCTTGCTTCTGCAAGCATTCTGTTTAATGTCGATTCTCTTGCCGTAGACATTACTTCTCGACTTGAATTGCAGAACCGTTATTTTCCGTCTGAGCCGGTCACGCCAAACAGTCAGCAACACAGTAATTATCTATCTACGGCACTTGAATCCGAATTTTATTACCGTAGTGATAGCGATGACTCGAGCCTGTTATTTAAACCCTACATCCGTCTGGACCAGCACGACAGCCAACGATCTCATGGTGACATCAGGGAATTATACTGGCTCAACGCCGCAGGCAGCTGGCAATTCAAGGCAGGAATCAGCAAGGTTTTCTGGGGGGTAACCGAATCACAACACCTGGTCGATGTCATTAATCAAACCGACCTGGTCGAAAACATCGACGGAGAAGATAAACTGGGTCAGCCCATGATACAGTTCAGCTATGAAAACAGCAGCGGCCTGATCGATTTTTTTGTTTTACCTTATTTCCGGGAACGGCTGTTTTCCGAGGATGAAGGGCGACCACTTTTTCCTGCGAACCTGAATTACGATGACGCTCTTTACGAATCTAATGACAAACGAAGACATATCGATTATGCAGTCCGGTTGTTGAGTTTTCTCGACGACCTGGAATTGGGCATTTCATATTTCGACGGCACCAGCCGAGACCCGGACTTTGTAGCGGACCCGGCAGATGGGCGACTGACACCTTTCTACCGTCAGATGGAGCAATGGGGTCTGGACGCACAGATTACTACAGACGAGTGGCTATTCAAGCTGGAGTCTATCAAACGTAACTGGAGCGCAGAAGACTATTTTGCAGGAACAACAGGATTTGAATATACGTTTGTTGGCATTCTGGACAGTGACAGCGACCTGGGCGCGATCTTTGAATACCTGTACGATGAGCGAGGTGATCGCGCACTAAGCCTGTTCCAAAACGACGTCATGGTAGGATTCAGGTGGACAATGAATGACACCCAGTCGACTGAAGCCCTCCTTGGCCTCATCGTCGATCGTGATAATCAGGATCGGCTGATTAGCATCGAGGCTAGTCGACGCCTCGCCGCCAACTGGACGATCGAGCTTGAAGCCAGATCATTTTTCAGCAAATCGACTTTTAGTCCGCTATACCCTGTCCGGCGAGACGATTTTATCCAGCTCCAGTTAAACTACTATTTTTAGACAGACACCAGCCTAGTTGCTGGTAATCTGCTTGGCACTCAGAAAATTGCTCGCGCGATTAAGAACGATACTGATACCTTCGTATTCTTCGTTTTCCGCACCCACCAGCTTGGCACCTCGGGTAAATCGATCCCGAAGACCTGACAACGCCTGCTGACCTTCATCTGACAGTAGAGCGGACTTAATCTTCGCTTTCATAGCCAGGCTTATGTTAGGCCCGGCGGTAAACGCCTGGTTTGGATAAGGCAAATGAGTATGTACGGCTTTCGATTTCGATAGCGACGGGTCAAACTTTCGGTGATTAGTTTTAGGCAACACGGTAGCTTCGCATTTGCCTTCGATGACACTATTGAAGCCGTCTTTCCAGCCTTTAGTGATGACATGAATTGGCTGCTTGTCCGGATTCGAGAAATGACTCATCATGGTGAGCATACCGAAATTCGGAGACTTCGGCGCGCACACTTTTCGACCGACAAGATCATCCATCGAATTAATCGAAGTGTTGTCTTTGCGCGCGACCACACGCCAGATATGCAACTGCGGGAGCTTCACCAGAACATCATGGTTGACATGGCGAATACGCCAGCTCACAAAATGCGGCCCATCAAAAGCCAGATCATATTCGCCATTCTGCATGCCACGACTGTACTCAGCCCAACTACCGGGGTGTTTGTACACGAATGTTTCGCCGGTGGTTCTGGAAAGAAAATCAGCAATAGGTTTATAAATCTCCACGCCACGCTCCACGGTTTCCCGTGGAGGCGCGGTGAAGAGATAGTCAGCCAGCACTGTGTTTGATACCAGTACTGAAAGATACATAAGTCCTGCGATATGCTTTTTCATCAATATCACTCCAAAAAAGCGTTGGTCGGTGATACTGGCACAAATCTCAGGTGTTCTTATGCAGCACTCCTGGATTTAATCTCTTCGAGCAGACTGGTCTGCCGCTTACGACGTTCCAGGTCTTCTTTATCAACATTCAGAAGAGAGGCCAGCTTTAATCGTTTTTTTTCTTCATTAAACTTTTCAATCTCTGTTTGACTATAGTTGTATTCATTACCTTTTTCTACTTAATCACGAGAATATCCAAGTTCATCCAGCACATGTCCTGCTACCGTCTCGAAAATCTTGATATCGGCTATCCCCCTCTCCTTCTGATACTTCTTCGTCTTTTCTTTCATTTCATGCCTTGTAACATTCCCCCATAACTGCCTGGTTTCCGCCGCACT
>CBDULQ010000021.1:0-24002 GCA_965368115.1 uncultured Gammaproteobacteria bacterium
GTACCAGGTAATCATAAGCCGCCTGCTGCCCCTGAACTTCGCGAATCAGGTCGGCTAACACCGGTGCCAGCAACAGCTTGGGATGCCTGGCTTCCATTTCCTGCAGGTAGTTGATCAGCGCGGACAGACTGGAAAGATTACGAAAACAGCTCACCAGCCGATCCAGCACCAGCGGCAGATAACAGCTGTCCTGCATCTCAACCTGCTGTAGAAAACGAATGGCTTTCTTGTAGCGGCCCCGTTCGATGGCCACATCGGCCAGAATAATCGACGCACGTACACAGGCCTGGTCGGTGGACAGTGCCTGGGTCGCCAGGTTTTCCGCCTCGCGCGAATCACCCTGCTGCATGGCCTGTTCGGCCAGTTCACAATGGAACTGGGCAATGGTCGGCAGCAGATTATGATTCGCATTTTTCTGCAACCGGCGAGCCGCATTGATCGCCGACTGCCACTCCTGTTCCTGCTGGTAAATGCTGATCAGATTGACCAGGGCTTCCGGTGCGTCACCGGCGTCCTGCAGCACCTGGTTAAACAGACCTTCGGCGCGATCCAGCCAGCCGGCCAGCTGGTAATCCCGACCCAGTTCGAGCAACACGCGGCCCTTGTAGGCATTGGGCAGGGATGGCCGGGCCAGCAGGTTCTGATGCAGTTTGATGGATTTGTCGATTTCGCCCTTGCGCCGGAAGATGGTGGCCAGGGCCAGACTGGTATCCACGGTCTCCCAGTCCACTTCGACCAGGCGCAAAAAGACCTCAAGCGCCTTGTCCTGCTCATCATTCAGCAGGTAATTCAGGCCCTGAAAATAATCATTGGAAAAACGCAGTTCCCGGCGAGTCTTCCTGTTTTTCCGCCTTGCCACAACCCAGCCGGACAGAAATGCGACCGGCAACAGCAGCAAAGCCCACTGCCATTCCATACTGGATCCTCAATATCGAAAGCCCGGCAAGTCGATCTGTGGAGAATACCGATGGCTCAGCGTGCTCGGCACAGACGATATTCCGATCGGGCCTTCAGCCGTCACTTATCCTTCAGCACCTCGGATAAGCTACTCAAGGTCTGGTGCTGTTTTTTGAGCTGCCGGATCTGCTTCTTGTGAGCAAGCAACACAAAAATACTGGCCAGATAACCGACACCAGCCCCTATAAATAATGCTATCAGGATAACCGCCGCCAACGGAAGGTTGATTTCGAAGACAAACAGATCAAGAGGAACCAGTTGCGCATTGCGAAAGGCAAACGCAGCGATGACGACGATAATCGGAAGGAGAACCAGCCAGGTGATGAAACGTTTCATGACGATGGGTCCTGCTGGCAGGAAATTTTTTGTTCAGTTCGGATCAATTAAACGGTATTAATCGTTTTTTTGCAGCGAATTATTGACTCGCTCACGGAGTTCCTTGCCCGGCTTGAAATGCGGGACATACTTACCCGGTAATGAAACCGAGTCACCGGTTTTGGGATTGCGGCCGGCACGGGGCGGACGGAAATGCAGGCTGAAACTGCCGAAACCGCGAATCTCGATGCGCTCGCCATTAGACAGGGCTTCGCTCATCTGTTCGAGCAGGCTTTTCACTGCCAGTTCCACATCTTTGTAGGCCAGATGATTTTGCTTACGAGCCATCAGCTCGATCAGCTCAGATTTCATCATCGATTTATGTAGTGAACCATCTGTCATCTCACCATCCCCATTTTAAGAAAGGCCGTCCCTGACCTTCATCAGACTATTATTACTCTTTATTAGCATCCATTTGCTCTTTGAGCAAATCGCCCAGGGTTGTTGAAGGGGCATTCGAGGAGCTGGCGTAGTCTTTAATCGCCTTCTGCTCGTCTTCAACATCCTTGGCTTTAATCGACAGACTGATGGTACGTGTCTTGCGATCCACGCCAATGAACTTGGCTTCCACCTCGTCACCTTCCTTGAGTACGCTGCGAGCGTCCTCAACGCGGTCACGGGACAGTTCAGATGCACGCAAAGTACCTTCTACACCGTCAGCTAACTCGATTATAGCCGCTTTTGCATCAACTTCCCGAACGGTACCTGTTACCAGGCTGCCTTTCTCGGTTGAAGCTACAAAGCTGGAGAACGGATCCTGTTCCAGTTGCTTGATACCCAGCGAGATACGCTCACGCTCGGGATCGATGGACAATACAACCGCTTCCAGTTCGTCACCTTTCTTGAAGTTGTGAACCACATCTTCACCGGTAGACTCCCAGGAAATGTCGGACAGGTGAACCAGACCGTCGATGCCGCCGTCAAGACCCACGAAGATACCGAAATCGGTAATCGACTTGATCTTGCCGCTGACCTTGTCACCCTTGTTATGAGTCGCAGCAAATTCATCCCACGGATTCGGGGTGCACTGCTTCATACCCAGGGAGATACGACGACGTTCTTCGTCGATGTCCAGGATCATCACTTCAACTTCTTCACCCAGAGTGACTACTTTAGCCGGGTTGACGTTCTTGTTGGTCCAGTCCATTTCAGACACGTGAACCAGACCTTCAACACCGTCTTCGATCTCAACAAAACAGCCGTAATCGGTGATGTTGCTGACCTTGCCTTTCAGGCGTGAGCCTTCCGGGTAACGGGCTGCAATTGCGGACCATGGATCGTCGCCAGTCTGCTTCAGACCCAGCGATACGCGGTTACGCTCTTTGTCGAACTTCAGCACAACCACTTCGATTTCCTGGCCTACATCAACGATCTCGGAGGGATGCTTGACGCGCTTCCAGGCCATGTCGGTGATATGCAACAGACCGTCGATACCACCCAGATCCAGGAACGCACCGTAATCGGTGAGGTTCTTGACGATACCCTTGACGATCTTGCCTTCTTCCAGGCTTTCCAGCAGCTCTTCACGCTCGGCGCTGTATTCGGATTCAACAACGGCGCGGCGCGATACAACCACGTTGTTGCGTTTCTGATCCAGTTTGATGACCTTGAATTCAAGCTCTTTACCTTCCAGGTATGCGGTATCGCGTACCGGACGGACATCAACCAGTGACCCGGGCAGGAAGGCACGAATATCGCCCAGCTCGACAGTGAATCCACCTTTGACTTTACCAGTGATGATACCGGTAATGATTTCATCCGCTTCGTGGGCGGCTTCCAGTTTGGTCCAGGCCTTGGCACGCTTGGCCTTTTCACGGGAAAGACGGGTTTCACCCCAACCGTCTTCGACGGCTTCCAGTACGACTTCAACCTCATCGCCGACATTGACATTGATCTCGCCGTCGTCACTCATGAACTGTGATTCAGGGATCACACCTTCAGATTTGAGACCGGCGGCCACGGTGACATAACCGTCACGGATGTCGACAACGGTTCCAGTCATAATGGAACCAACATTCATTTCGGTTGCGTTTAAGCTTTCTTCAAAAAGCTCTGCAAAACTTTCGCTCATTAGATTAAATCCAGAAAAAATAACTGCGTCTTCCTTCTCGCTTCACATCAATCTGCAAAGCAGGAATCAGCAGGGTTACTGTTAAACACCACCCGATTTCACGGGCACCCTGATAACATAAAAAAACAACAAAGCCATGCTTCGTTATTTCTTCACAACTACAAAAATTATGAACGGGAAATTAAACAGAAAACGTTTGTTCAGCCAGTTGCAGCAGCTTTGCTGTCACCTGTTCGATGCTCATCTCTGTAGTATCGAGCACAATGGCATCATCAGCCGGCTTCAGGGGTGAGACAGACCTGTTGGTATCCTGTTCATCCCGTAACCGCAGGTCGGTCACGAGGTCGGCTAGGCTAACACTTATTCCCTTTTGTTTCAACTGCTTATGCCGTCTTTTAGCCCTCTCCTCACAGGAAGCGGTCATAAATATCTTTAATTGGGCGTCCGGGAACACGGTCGTCCCCATATCCCGTCCATCGGCCACCAGGCCGGGCTCGCGGGCAAAAGCACGCTGGCGTTCGAGCAGGGCTTCGCGAACCTCGGGGATGGCGGCGACGCTGGAGGCCTTCATACCGATGTCTTCGGCACGGATGTCATCAGTCACCCGATTACCGCGCAGGAAGATATTTAGATTGCGATCTTCAGGTAAAAACTTAACATCGAGATTTCTTGCAATATCAGTAACTTGCTGAATATTGTTAAAGTCAGCACCATCAATTGTACAGGCTAGCGCAGTGAGTCGATACAGGGAGCCGCTATCCAGCATATGCCAGCCCAACTGGTCGGCCACATTGAGGCTGATGGTGCCTTTGCCGGAACCACTGGGGCCATCGATGGTAATGATTCGGGTCATGCTCCGGCCTCCGAACGCACACTCAATCCGGCCTGATTGGCCAGCTCGACGAAGCCCGGAAACGAGGTATTTACGTTGATCACGTCTTCGATATGAATTTCACCACCGGCACGCAGTGCAGCCATCGCAAAAGCCATGGCGATACGGTGATCGTCATGGGCATGCACCTGACCGCCGTTGATGGGCCGGCCGCCGCGGATACGCATACCGTCCGCAGTCGGCTCGGCATCCACACCCAGCACCTGCAGACCGTCCGCCATCACCTGGATACGGTCGGATTCTTTCACCCGCAGTTCTTCCGCACCGGTGACCAGGGTCTCCCCTTCGGCACAGGCCGCTGCAACAAACAACACCGGGAACTCATCGATGGCCAGGGGTACCAGATGCTCCGGCACCTGCACGCCTTTCAGCGGCGCACTGCGAATACGAATGTCCGCCACCGGCTCGCCGCCGACGGTGCGCTCATTCAGCAATTCGATATCGGCGCCCATCAGTTTGAGAATATCGATGACGCCGGTACGGGTCGGATTGATGCCCACGTGTTGCAGGGTGATGTCGGAACCCTCGGCGATACTGGCGCCGACCATGAAAAACGCCGCCGAGGAGATATCCGCCGGCACATCGATGTCGCAGGCTGTCAGCTTGCCGCCACCCTTTAGACAAACCGTCGAGCCCTGCCTGTCGAGCTGATAACCGAAGGCGCTGAGCATGCGCTCGGTATGATCGCGGGTCACGGCCGGTTCGGTCACACAGGTGCGCCCCTCGGCATACATACCGGCCAGCAGCAAACAGGATTTAACCTGTGCGCTGGCCATGGGCATCGCATAGTCGATGCCTTTGAGCGGCGCGCCACCATGAATTTTCAACGGCGGCTTGCCACCTTCAGCCGTATCCACCCGCGCGCCCATCTGGGCCAGCGGATCGGTCACCCGCTTCATCGGCCGTTTCGACAGCGAACGATCACCGGCCAGCTCCAGATCAAAAGCCTGGCCCGCCAGCAGGCCGGCCATCAGACGCATGGAGGTCCCTGAATTCCCCAGGTCCAGTGCCGCTTCGGGCTGTTTCAACCCCTGCATACCGGCACCCTGGATGATGATCTTGCCGTCTTTGGTCGGCCCTTCGATGTCGACACCCATGGCACGAAAGGCTCGCAGGGTATTCATGCTGTCTTCACCGAGCAAAAAACCACTGATATGAGTCACCCCGACCGCCAGTGAACCGAACATGATGGAACGGTGGGAAATGGATTTGTCGCCGGGAACACGAAATGCGCCTTTCAGCACACCACCCGGGCTGACGATAAAATCGAGCTGACTCATATATATTCTCGGTAATCTTTGGGTCGGCCCGCGTCGGGCCGGAATAAAACGAAGCGGAATAGTATCCGTAAGCCGGGCGAACTTCCAGTCGGCGTTACATGCAGAATTTGTCGCGCGCCGCCTTGGCCTGGCTGAAAATCTGCAACAGGGCCTCGCCGTCGCCGGCTGTCACCGCGGCCTTGATACTGCTCATTTCCGACTCGAAGCGCTCCACCATGGCCAGAATGGCATCGCCGTTGGCCAGGCAGATGTCCCGCCACATTACCGGATCGCTGGAAGCAATGCGGGTAAAATCGCGAAAACCGCCGGCCGCGAAACGAAAAATCTCGTCCACATCATCCATCTGGTTCAGGCAATCCACCAGCCCGAAGGCGAGCAGATGTGGCAGATGGCTGGTGCCGGCCAGCACCAGGTCGTGATGCCGCGCACCCATTTCGTCCACTTCGGCACCGGCCGCCTGCCACATGGCGATGACCTGTTCCACGTCCTCGCGACGATTGCTTTCTTGCGGCGTTACGATCACGCGCCGTTTTTCATACAGGCTATCGAAAGCCGCTTCAACCCCGGATTGCTCAGTGCCTGCGATCGGATGGCCGGGCACAAACTGCTTGAGCTTCGAACCCAGTCCCGCGCGCGCCGCCTCGATCACGCTCACCTTGGCGCTGCCACCGTCGGTGATAATGGTATGGCTGTGCAAGCCTGGCGCCATTTTACGGAACACGTCCTCCATGCTGCCCAGCGGCACGGCGACAAAAATCAGCTCGGCGTGGGATGCGGCTTTGGCATAATCGGTTTCGAAACTGTCGATCACGCCGAGATCGACGGCTTTCTGCAAACGCTCTGGGTTACGACCGGCGCCCACCACATGCCGGCAGAAACCGGCTTTTTTCAGCGCCAGCGCCAGTGAGCCACCGATCAGGCCAACCCCGACGATACAGATGCGCTCGATCATGCCAGCACCTTGCCCAGGGCATTCAACACCCGTGCGTTCTGCTGTTCGTTGCCGACGGTAATGCGCAGGTGCTCGGGCAGCTTGTAACCGCCGACCGGGCGCACGATCACGCCTTCGCGCAACAGCGCCTGGTAGACCTCATTGGCATCACGCTGAACGTCGACACACAAAAAGTTGCCGATCGATGGCATGTAGCTCAGGCCCAGATGATCGAACCCGGTCGTCAGCTGGCTCAACCCCATGCTGTTCACACCGACACTGCGCACGATATGTTCCTCGTCACCGAGAGCAGCCAGCGCCGCCGCCTGGGCAATCAGGTTACAGTTAAAAGGCTGGCGCACGCGGTTCAGTAAATCCGCCACCTGGGGGTGGGATACGGCATAACCAACGCGCAGGCCGGCCAGTCCGTAGATTTTCGAAAAGGTCCGCGTTACCACCAGGTTGGGAAATGTTTGCAGCCAGCGATCGGTGTCCGGCTTCAGGTCATCGGGCATGTATTCGTAATAAGCTTCGTCGAGCACCACGATGACATCCTCCGGCACCTCGGCGATGAACTGTTCCAGTTCCGCATTGTTCAACCAGGTGCCGGTCGGGTTATTCGGATTGGCAATGAAAATGACGCGTACGGCTTCATCGAGCCGATCTTTGAATGCATTCAGGTCATGACCATATGGCATACCGGCGTGATCCGAAGGCAGCGCCGCGGCCACCCGATGTTCAGCACCGATGGCCTGGGTCACAATCGGATATACGGCAAAGGCATATTCAGAATACAGGGCCGCATTGCAGGGTGCCAGAAAAGCACGCGCCACCAGTTCCAGTACGTCATTCGAACCATTGCCAAGGGTGATCTGATTCGCATCGACCCGGTGCTTTTTCGCCAGCGCCTGGCGCAACTCGTGTCCCCCGCCGTCCGGATACAGATGCATGTTCTGCAACGCTTTCTGCGCAGCGGCAAGCGCCAGCGGACTGGGACCCAGCGGGTTTTCATTGGACGCCAGCTTGATGGAATCCCTGATCCCCAGCTCACGTTCCAGTTCTTCGATGGGCTTGCCCGGCTGATAGGGTTGCAGGGACTGCACACCGGGCACGGCGATTTTAATAAACGGATTCATCAGCTTTACAACACCGCCATCGGGTAAGAACCGAGGATACGTATCATCGCCGTTTCGTGTTCGATGTCGTGCAGCGCCTCGGCCACATTGGCATCATCCTGATGCCCTTCGATATCGATGAAGAATACGTACTCCCAGACACCTCGCCGTGACGGTCGCGATTCGATTTTACTCATGCCGATATTACGATCCGCCAGCGGTTCGAGCAGTTTGTGCAATGCACCGGGTTTATTGGACGCGGTGACCAGCAAGGACGTGCGATCACGACCACTGGGTGGCACTGCGTTACGACCGATGACGATAAAGCGTGTGGTGTTGTCCGGTTCGTCCTCGATTTCACCACACAGAATCGGTACCTGGTGCAACTCCGCTGCCAGTTTACCGGCAATCGCCGCAGCCTGTGTTTCGTTCTTGATCAGGCGCACCGCTTCACTGTTGCTGCGCACGGCGAACAGTTCGACACCGGGCAGATGCTCATCCAGCCAGCGTCGACACTGGGCCAGCGACTGCTGGTGGGAATACACCCGCCTGATGTTTTTCAGATCGGTTTCGTTGCTGATCAGGTTGTGCTGAATACGCAGGTCCACTTCACCGCAAATCAACAGGGATGAATTGATCAACAAATCCAGCGTATGGGTAATCACGCCTTCGGTGGAATTTTCGATGGGCACCACACCGAAATGCGCCTGACCGGTTTCCACGGTCCGAAAGATATCTTCAATGTTATCCACCGGTTGCTGCTCGATGAAAGAACCGAAGTGCTTCATGGTAGCAACATGATTGTAGGTACCGGCGGGTCCCAGAAAAGCAATCTTGAGCGGTTTTTCCAGTGCCAGACAGGCAGACATAATTTCACGGAACAGGCGCGCCATTTCCTTGTTGCCCAATGGTCCCTGGTTACGCGCTTCGATGGTACGCAATACCTGAGCTTCACGCTCGGCACGATAGAAATGTTCGGTCTCGCCCGACTGTTGCTTGATTTCCGCAACCTGCTGAGCACACGCAGCACGTTCATTGATCAGGGTCTGGATCTGCTCATCCAGCTGATCGATGTTAACGCGAACCGCTTTCAGCTTTTCCTGCTCGTTAGACATACAATTTTTCGACCTAGATCACTCGCACACTCAAGACACCGGCAATGCCGCGGATGGAATCGACCGCCTGCTCGGAAGGTTTCGATTCCACATCGATCAGGGTATAGGCCAGATCGCCTCGTGATTCGTTGCGCATATGCAGGATATTCACACTGGACTCACCCAGTGCATGGGACATCTGTGCCAGCATATCAGGTCGGTTTTCATTGGCAATAGCCAGCCGGCAGCAACCGCTGCGCCCCAGTTTGATATTGGGGAAGTTAACCGCGTTACGAATGTTGCCGTTTTCAAGAAAATCTTTCAGCTGGTCGGCAATCATCATGGCGCAGTTCTCTTCCGCCTCACCGGTGGATGCACCCAGATGTGGCAGGGTAATCACCTTGGAATGCCCCTTCAGCAGATTGGACGGGAAGTCGGACACATAGGCGTGCAGCTTGCCGCTGTCGATGGCCGCCAGTACCGCATCATCATCGACGATACCGTCGCGGGCAAAGTTCAGAATCACGCTGCCGTCTTTCATGGTGGCAATGCGTTCGGCGTTGAGCAGGTGACGCGTAGAATCGATCAGCGGCACATGAAAGGTCACAAAATCCGCTTCCCGGAACAGGGCGTCGGCGGACTCCATCTGTTCAACATCGGACGACAACTGCCATGCACTCTTGACGGTAATAGTCGGATCGAAACCGATAACGCGCATACCCAGTGCAACCGCCGCATTGGCAATCTGCACACCGATCGCACCCAGGCCGATTACACCCAGGGTCCGTCCCGGCAATTCGAAACCCACGTATTTCTTTTTTCCCGCTTCCACCAGTTTCGAAACGTCCGCGTCACTGCCCTCCAGTGTGGTGGTGTATTGCCATGCTTCGGTCAGGTTACGACAGGCCATCAGCATACCGGCAATCACCAGTTCTTTTACGGCATTGGCATTGGCGCCCGGCGCGTTGAATACCACAATGCCGCGCTTCGACATCTGCTCGACCGGAATATTGTTGACGCCGGCACCGGCTCGACCAATGGCTTTCACCGAATCGGCAATCGGCTCTTCATGCAGTTTGAAAGAACGCAACATGATGGCATCGGGTTGTTCGGCATCGGGATCGATGGTGTATTTTTCTGCGGGAAGACGACTCAGACCCTTCACTGAAATCGCATTGTAGGTTTTGATGGTAAACATGATTAGACCTTGTTGTTTTGACGCGAAAGCGCGAAGCATTTTTTATTATTCTGGAGGACGGCGACTGAACCCGGTCAGTCGCCGTTTGCGGCTTCATGCCTGACGTCGGTGTATAGTTTTAAGCTTTACGTTGTTCGAAATCGTTCATGAAGTCGATCAGTGCATCGACGCCGGCTTCCGGCATGGCGTTGTAGATGCTGGCACGCATACCGCCCACGGAACGATGGCCTTTCAGCGTCGACAATCCGGCTTTCTCCGCTTCTTCCAGGAAGACTTTATCCAGCTCGGCGTCAGCCAGAATGAACGGCACGTTCATCCAGGAACGACACTGGGGGTCGACCGGATTGCTATAGAAGGACGAACCGTCGATTGCCGCGTAGAGCTTGTCCGCCTTACGCTGGTTGATCGCCGCCATACCTTCGAGACCGCCCAGACCTTTCAGCCATTTGAACACCAGGCCGGCCAGATACCAGCCATAAGTCGGCGGTGTGTTGTACATGGAATCGTTTTCGGAATGGGTTTTGTAATCCATCATCGCCGGCATATCGGCACGGGCGTTGCCGATCAGATCGTCGCGTACGATGGCAATGGTCAGACCGGCCGGGCCGATGTTTTTCTGTGCACCGGCATAGATCACGCCAAACTTCGACACATCGATGGGACGTGACAGAATGGTCGACGACATATCCGCCACCAGCGGTACGTTGGTTTCAGGCACATAGGGAAACTCGACGCCGACGATGGTTTCGTTGGGTGTGTAATGCAGGTACGCCGCATCGGTCGTGGTCGGCAGGCTGGACTGATCCGGCACCGTGGTGAAATTGCTGTCTTCACTGCTGGCGATGACATTCACATCGCAATAACGTTTAGCTTCGGCGATGGCTTTCTTGGACCACTGCCCGGTATTGATGTAATCCGCCTTGCCCTTGTCACCAAGCAGATTGATCGGCACCATGGCGAACTGGGAACTGGCACCACCCTGCAGAAACAGCACCTTGTAATTGTCAGGAATCGCCATGATTTCACGCAGGTCCGCTTCCGCCTGTTCGGCGATCGACATGAACGCCTTACCCCGGTGACTCATTTCCATCACCGACATGCCGCTGCCCTGCCAGTCCAGCATTTCGTCCTGGGCCTGTTTCAAAACATCTTCCGGCAGTGCGGCGGGACCGGCACTGAAATTATAAACTCGCGTCATTGACAACACCTTTGTGTTTTATTGCAATTCATCGCCCGGCATCACCGGTGACGACCTGTTTTATTCATCGCTGGTTTCAGGCGCATCCGGCGTGTCCGGATCGGCCGCGTCAACCGCGACTTCCTCTGCTTCGTCCAGTTTTTCGATGCGTTCCACTTCCTCCAGTTTTTCATCTTCGCCGAGTCGAATCAGTCGTACACCCTGGGTGTTACGACCCATGATGCGCACTTCGTCGACCGTGGTGCGCACCAGTGTACCGCGATTGGATATCAGCATGATTTCATCATTGTCGTTCACCTGAACAGCACCAATCACTTCACCGTTACGCTCGGAGGCCTGGATGGAAATCACACCCTGGCCACCACGACCCTTGGTGGGATAGTCGGACGCCGCGGTGCGTTTGCCGTAACCGTTTTCGGTGGCGCACAGAATCGAGGCTTCGTCGTCCACCACGATCAGGCTGATCACGCGCTGATCTTCCGCCATGCGAATACCGCGCACACCGGCAGCAGTACGACCCATGGCACGCACTTCCTGTTCGGAGAAACGAATCGCCTTACCGGAAGTGCTGAGCAGCATGATGTCCTGATTGCCGTCGGTAATCGCTACGTCGACCAGCAAATCGTCGCCACGCAAATCCACCGCGATGATACCGGCGGTGCGCGGGCGGGAGAAATTCGACAATGGCGTCTTCTTCACCGTACCGCTGCTAGTCGCCATGAAGATAAAGTTATCTTCGGTGTATTCGCGAATCGGCAGCACGGCATTGATACGTTCACCCTCTTCCAGCGGCAGCAGGTTGACCAGCGGCTTGCCGCGCGAACCGCGACTCGCCATGGGCAACTGATACACCTTGATCCAGTAAGCCTTACCGCGACTGGAGAAACACAACAGCGTGTCGTGGGTGTTGGCGATGAACAGCTTGTCGATGAAATCCGTGTCTTTCACCTGGGTCGCCGATTTGCCGCGACCGCCGCGACGTTGCGTGGCGTAATCGGTAAGCGCCTGGGACTTGGCGTAACCTTCATGGGAGAAGGTCACCAGCACGTCTTCCTCGGTGATCAGGTCTTCCATGCTCAGATCGAGCTGGCTGACCAGGATTTCGGTGCGACGTTCGTCACCGTATTCGTCGCGCACCGCGTAGAGTTCGTCACGAATCACTTCCAGCAGGCGCTCCGGGTTGGAGAGAATTTCCAGCAGCTCGGCCACCAGGTCGAGAATGTCCTTGTACTCGTTGAGAATCTTGTCCTGTTCCAGACCGGTCAAACGATGCAGACGCAGTTCCAGAATCGCCTGGGCCTGGGTTTCCGACATGTAGTAACCGTCGTCATGCAGACCGTACTGCTTTTCCAGGGATTCCGGGCGCGACGCTTCCGCACCGGCCCGCTGCAGCATGTCGATAACCATACCCGGCGGCCAGCTACGGGCGACCAGTTGTTCCTTGGCCTCCGCCGGACTGGCGGACTTCTTGATCAGTTCGATGACGTCATCGATGTTGGCCAGCGCTACCGCCAGGCCTTCCAGCACATGGGCGCGATCCCGTGCCTTGCGCAGATCGTAAATGGTACGTCGGGTCACCACTTCGCGGCGATGACGCACAAAGGCTTCCAGAATCTGTTTCAGGTTGAGCAGCTTGGGCTGGTTGTCCATCAGCGCCACCATGTTGATGCCGAATACGGTCTGCATCGGCGTCATCATGTACAGGTTGTTCAGCACCACCTCACCCACTTCACCGCGGCGCAGTTCGATGACGATGCGCATGCCGTCCTTGTCCGATTCATCACGGATTTCGGAAATACCGGTCAGCTTCTTGTCTTTCACCAGCTCGGCAATGCGTTCGATCAGTCGCGCCTTGTTGACCTGGTAGGGCAGCTCGTGCACGACGATGGTTTCCTTGCCGGAATCGGCACCGATGATTTCGGCGCGGGCACGCATGTACATGCGGCCGCGACCGGTACGGTAAGCTTCGCGAATACCCTTTACACCGTTGATCATCGCCGCGGTGGGCAGGTCCGGACCGGGCAGATGATCCATCAGGCTCTCGATACTGATCTCCGGATCGTCGATCAGCGCGATACAGGCACTGATCACCTCGCCCAGGTTGTGCGGCGGGATATTGGTGGCCATGCCCACCGCGATACCGGCGGAACCGTTGACCAGCAGGTTGGGAATGCGCGTGGGGAATACGGTGGGCTCGGATTCGGAGCCGTCGTAGTTGTCTTCGAAATCGACGGTTTCCTTGTCGATATCGGCGAGCATCTCATGGGCGATCTTCGCCATACGCACTTCGGTGTAACGCATGGCCGCCGGTGAGTCGCCATCTACCGAACCGAAGTTACCCTGCCCATCGACCAGCATGTAGCGCATGGAAAACGGCTGCGCCATGCGCACGATGGTGTCATAAACCGCAGTGTCGCCGTGCGGGTGGTATTTACCGATGACGTCACCGACCACACGGGCGGATTTCTTGTAGGCCTTGTTCCAGTCGTTGCCCAGTTCGCTCATGGCGTAGAGCACCCGGCGGTGCACCGGTTTCAGACCGTCTCGAACATCAGGAAGCGCCCGTCCGACGATTACGCTCATGGCGTAATCCAGGTAGGACTGACGCATTTCATCTTCTAGATTGACAGGGAAAACTTCTTTGGCGAATTCAGCCATAAGGGTATTGATTCCGTAATTATTATGGGTGGCGCTTGAGCCCGAATAATCGCCCCTGAGAGAGGGCAGATAAAGCAGGGAATTTTACCATAATTCAATGGCTAACTGCACTTTCGGCGGGGGTTTATTTTGCTTTTTCGGGGGAGGATTGGCGATATCTGGAAAAAGCCGATTTAAGCGGGAAAAGCGGGGTAAAAACTGCTTAAAAAATGATCAGTCACGCTGTTCGGCAACCGCCCGGATCTGCTCATGAATACGCGCCCGCGATTCGATCACAAAAGGTTCGAAACTGTGCCCCTGACGCAGGCAATAGCCCAGCCAGCGGTTAAGGAAGCGGTTTAGCCGCCACTTCTCGCGCAGCGCATCGGCGGGCAGATTATCGAGGATCAGCCGGCCGTGGTGGAGATGACCGGCCATGGCTTCGGCGACACGAGCATCGTGGTAGATCTTGATCTTAAGATTGGGCTCCATTTTCAGCCCGTGTTCGGTGGGGAAACAGTAGCTCAGGTACAGGGTGCTGGTGTATTTGCTGCGCTCGACGATATTCAGGTACAGATCCAGATGGCCGGGTACCCGCGAGATCAATGCATCCTCGATGCTGTCCAGCTCGGGCATCAGCTTTTTCAGGCGAATGAAATTACTCTCGTAGAGATCCATCAGGCTGACGAATCCCCGCGGTTTCACATCTTCACATCCGTAGGCGGCGTTCTGTTTCATGACTCCAGTTTAGCACGGCGAATGGATTGACGACCGGACACCCTGAGCCGCACCCGCAAACGCCGGAACGACTCGGTGGCGATGGCGTCGGGCAGGATCGGCAGCACACAGCGGCCACCGCGGTCGATGCGGCGCAGGCTGAGAATGGTCAGCCAGGGACTGACCAGGGTCGCACCCTCCAGCACCGCAACCTGTTCGGCCCCACCCACGTCGATCAGCCAGTCCTGTTCCCGCCACAGCAGATGACGCTCCCGACCCTGGCAGCGCAGGCCGGCCAACAGACTAAGACTCAACAACAACCATCCCGCCAGCAGCCAGCCGACGGACAGGGGCAACAGCAGGATAGCCAGTCCGGCCAGCAGGTGGATCAGCAGGGTGAACCGGCGCAGGCGCGGCGACGGCCTAATGTGTAGCGCTAATGGTGTGGCGTATGTGGTCGACAAGTTGGGCGACGTCCTTATCCGAGGAGACCATATGGCCGAGCAAAAGATCGAACAGCAACTGATCCGGATAGTCCAGCATCTGGTCGAGCAACTGTTTCTGCTGGGTGTTGAGTTCGGCATAGCCGAGGTCGAGAAACTGGTTGAAGATCAGATCCAGTTCCAGCATGCCGCGACGACAGCGCCAGCGCAGACGCGAATCTTCCGCGGTTTCGGGCATGGCGGTCATCAAACCGATTTCCTGACCATGATTTTCTTGATTTCACCGATCGCCTTGGTCGGGTTCAGCCCCTTGGGACAGACCTGCACACAGTTCATGATGGTATGGCAGCGGAACAGCTTGAACGGATCGTCGAGCTGGGCCAGCCGCGCGGCGGTATCCTGGTCGCGGCTGTCATTGATGAAACGTGCCGCCTGCAACAGGGCTGCGGGACCAAGGAATTTATCGGGATTCCACCAGAACGACGGGCAGGCCGTGGAACAGCAACCGCAAAGGATACATTCGTAAAGCCCATCCAGCTTGTCACGGTCCTCCGGCGACTGTTTAAGCTCGACCTCCGGTAGCGGATCTTTCACTGTGAGATAAGGCTGCACATCGCGATACTGACGATAGAACGGCTCCATATCGACAATCAGGTCGCGCACCACCGGTAGCCGTGGCATGGGGCGAATTTCCACCGGTTCCTTCAGGCTGTTCAACGGTGTGATGCATGCCAGACCGTTGGTGCCGTTGATGTTCATACCGTCGGAACCGCATACCCCTTCCCTGCAGGAACGCCGAAAGCCCAGCGTCGGATCCTTCTCCTTGATCGCCAGCAGGGCGTCGAGCAGCATCATGCCGGGCTTCACCTCGTTGAACTCGTAGTCCTGCATGTAAGGCTTGCTGTCGGTTTCGGGGTTGTAGCGGTAGATGCGAAAACGCATGGTTTAACCTCGTTTGTTTCGATCCTGTGGCCGAGCCACTTCAAACCTGATCCTGGTATTACGAGATCCCCGACAGAAGCGTTCGGGGATGACGCCGTTTTGTTACGGTTGATCTATTGAACATCGTCGTTCCCGAACGCTTCTGTCGGGAACCTCCACAACCCGGCACGCATGCCAGAGCGAATCGACTAGTACACCCGCGCCTTGGGCGGAAACGACGCCACCGACAACGGTTTGGTACGCACCGGCTTGAAATCGATCTTGCGGCCCTGCATGGAATACAGGGTGTGCTTCATCCAGTTCAGGTCGTCCCGGTCGGGAAAATCGATGCGCGAATGGGCGCCGCGACTTTCTTCCCGTGCTGCGGCCGAATACACGGTGGCCAGCGCAACATCCATCAGGTTTTCCAGTTCCAGGGCTTCCACACGGGCGGTGTTGAACAGGCCGGAATGATCGCGAATGCGCGCGTCTTTCATGCGCTCGGTCAGGGCCGCGACTTTCTCGACACCCTCTTCCATGACCTCTTTGGTGCGGAATACGCTGCAATGTTCCTCCATGGTTTTGCGCAGCTCCTTACGCAGGCCTTCCACCGATTCACCGTCACCGGTGTCGTCCCAGCGATGCAGACGCTCGTAGGCGCGCTCTGCACTGCTTTCATCCAGCGCCTGGTGATAACGGTTGTCTTTCAAATAGTCGATGATGTGATTGGCCGCAGCGCGGCCGAACACCAGGATATCCAGCAGCGAGTTGCCGCCCAGGCGATTGGCCCCGTGCACCGACACGCAGGCGCATTCACCAGCGGCATACAGACCGTTGACCACTTCTTCCGGGGTATCTTTCACCGGCATCACCACCTGGCCGTTGCGATCGGTCGGGATGCCGCCCATGGTGTAGTGACAGGTGGGATAAACCGGTATGGGCTCCTCCGCCGGATCAATACCGAGAAAGGTAATACAGGTCTGACGAATACCGGGCAGCCGCTTCTGAATCACATCTTCGCCCAGGTGATCGAGCTTGAGCATCACGTGATCAGCGTCCAGGCCGCAACCGCGACCCTCGCGCACTTCGGTGGCAATGGCCCGACTGACCACATCGCGACTGGCCAGGTCTTTGGCTTTCGGCGCATAGCGTTCCATCATGCGCTCGCCTTCCTTGTTGACCAGATAGCCGCCTTCACCGCGCGCACCTTCGGTAATCAACATGCCACGACCGGCGATACCGGTGGGATGAAACTGCACGAACTCCATATCCTGCAACGGCACACCGGCGCGCAAGGCCATGGCCATACCATCACCGGTATTGATCAGTGCGTTGGTGGTGGTGCGGAACATCTGGCCGGCGCCGCCGGTGGCCAGCAAGGTGGTCTTGGCTTCGATGATCAGTTCTTCGCCGGTATGGATGTCGAAGATGAAGGCGCCCAGTACATTGCTTTCTTCGTCCTTGATCAGGTCGACAGCGAAGTATTCATCGAAGAAATGAGTCTTGGCACGAATGTTCTGCTGGTACAGGCTGTGCAGAATGGCATGTCCGGTGCGGTCCGCCGCCGCGCAGGTGCGCGCGGCCTGGTCGCCACCGAAATTTTGCGTCATGCCGCCAAAAGCGCGCTGGTAAATGCTGCCGTTATCGAGCCGAGAAAACGGTACACCGAAATGTTCCAGTTCATACACCACCTTGGGTGCCGCACGACACATGTATTCGATGGCATCCTGGTCGCCCAGGTAATCGCTGCCTTTCACCGTATCGAACATGTGCCAGTGCCAGTTATCCGGTAACACGTTAGCCAGCGCCGCGTTCACTCCGCCCTGCGCCGCCACCGTATGCGAACGGGTGGGAAACACCTTGGAGACTACGGCCACACTGGCTTCCGCTTCCGCCAGTTGCAATGCGGCGCGCAGGCCACCACCACCGGCACCGATGATCAGTGCATCGAAACGACGTCGTTGTATGTTTTTTATACTCATATGGCCACTATCTGGAAAAGAGTACGCAGTGCCCACAGGCCACTGCCGAAAATCACCGTGATGACCAGGGTCAGCACCAGCATGCGCGACACCACGTTGTGAACGTAATCCAGCACCACATCGCGAATACCGATCCAGGCATGCCACAACAGGGCAACCAGAAACAGTGCCAGCGCCAGGTTGTTACCCGGATAGCCGACCCAGTCGCTCCAGGTATCGGCACTGGCCAGTGGCCGTGCAATCAGCAGGGAAGCACCGAAGTAGACGATGAACACGGCGATATAGGCCGCACTAATGCGTTGAATAATCCAGGGCCTGAGCCCCTGTAACCCCGGCGCGCTCATAAATAAATTCCCAGCAATATAGCAATGAAACAGATGGCCTCGAGACCGAACACCAGCCAGGCACTCTGCCGCGCCGGTTGCTTGTCGACACCCATATCGAAATCGATGAACAGAAAGCGAATCCCGGCGAACAGGTGATGCAGCAGTGACCATAACAGCACCAGCAATGCAATCACCGCCAGGGGACTGGATAAAATTTGAGCGGCGCGCTGAAACCCCATCTGGCCACGCAACGACAGGTCCAGCAGATAAACCAGAAACGGAATGGCGATGAACATGAATACACCGGATACCCGATGCAGAAAAGAAACCACGCCCGGCAGGGGCAGACGTATTTTGATCAGATTCAGGAAAAACGGCCGATTATCTTTTACAGCCATGGAGCTCAGTCCTCCTGGCACGGCATGCCTTCAGATTTGTTATTGTTAGCACGACACCCCTGAAACGATTCGCATCAAAGGCGCCTTTAATTCTAGTTCATTATTGAATTGCTGTATATTGGTCCCATATCACTGTAGCAGGTTCAACATGACCTAATCATTAAAAAAACCGGCGCAATTCGGGTGGTTATTTTTTCGTCCCCGATTATTTTATGTTTTATGCCGGCGAGATATTTCTATAATAGATCGTAGAACCCGCTAGCCAGTCCGCCCCCTGCGGATATCAACAGCGCTCGCCTGCCCAGACGCAGTGCAATATGAAGGTAAAAACAATGAAACCGGAATGGAAACAGTTCTTGAAAGATGCCGGCGCGGAATTCGCCGCCGACAACGGTCACGTGGTCAGCTTCGGCAATCCGCAACGAGAACAACGCATGATTCACAGTGGCCTGGTGATCTGCGATCTGAGTCACCACGGCCTGATTTCCGCTTATGGCGATGACGCCATGAGTTTTCTGCAGGGCCAGCTGACCAACGACCTGCGTGAAGTTAACGAGCAGCACAGTCAACTGAGCGCCTATTGCACACCGAAAGGCCGCATGCTGGCCAACTTTCGGATTTTCAAACGCGAACACACCTACTATTTGCGCCTGCCGCGTGAACTGCTGGAAAACACCCTGAAACGACTCAGCATGTTCATCCTCATGTCCAAAGTGACCATGAAGGACAGCAGTGATTCACTGGTGCATTTCGGCGTTTCCGGCCCCAATGCCGAGGACACCCTGCAACAGGCGCTGGGCGCCTGCCCGACTCAGGTCGATGAAGTGACCTTTGCCGGCGGCTGCACCCTGATCCGTGTTGCCGGCCCCCATCCCCGGTTTGAAATCTACGGCGAACTGGAAACGATGAAAAGCCTGTGGGACAAACTCGATGTAGATGCCGCACCGATCGGTGTCGGCCCCTGGGAAATGCTGGACATTCTGGCCGGCACACCCACCGTGTATGCCGCCACCTCTGAAGCTTTCGTACCGCAAATGACCAATATGCAGGTCATCAACGGCGTCAATTTCAAAAAAGGCTGTTACACCGGCCAGGAAGTGGTCGCCCGCATGCAGTACCTGGGCAAGCTGAAACGCCGCATGTATCAGGTGAGCATCGATAGCAATGAGCCGGTACTACCCGGCGAGGCTCTGTTTGCCGCCGGTTCCAGTTCCGGCCAGGGTACCGGCACCATCGTCTCCGCCCAGCCCGATCCGGACGGCGGCTACCTGGCGCTGGCCGTCATCAACATCAGCGATGCGGATGCCGGTCAGTTGCAATTGCGCGATGCCGAAGGCCCGAACGTCAGCCTGGGCGAACTGCCCTACAGCATTCCCGCCGACGACAAGTCCTGACCGCTCATCGGCCCGTTCGATGTTTTTTTGTCTACACTCATGGGAAACCAGAATAACCGTTTCCCATGAGCGAACAGGCCGAACACTTCTTCCAGCAACTTAAAAGCGCCGTCGAAACCGATCAGCTCAAGCTGCCGACACTGCCTGACGTGGCACTCAGCATTCGCGAGGCGGTCGACAACGAGCATCATTCGGCGCAACAGATTGCCGACATCATCAGCCACGATCCATCCCTGGCCGCACGTCTGTTGCAGCTGGCCAACAGCCCGCTATATCGTTGCCGAGGCGAAATCGACAACCTGCAGATGGCGGTCACCCGGCTCGGCGTACGCATTGTCCGCGACCTGGTCACCACCCTCGCCCTGCGCCAGATGTTCGAAACCGATTCACCGGTACTGGACCAGCATTTTCGCGAACTCTGGACGTGCAGCGTCAAAATCGCCGCCATCTGCCGCATGCTGGCCAGCGAACTCGAGCATCTCGATACAGAACAGGCGTTGCTGGCGGGATTGATTCATAACATCGGCGCCCTGCCTATCATCGTCCTGGCAGAACGCGATCCGGCATTGATCGATGATCGCCAGCGCCTTCATCAACTCACACTGCAGTTACAGAACTCGGTGGGTGAAATGATTCTTAAATTCTGGCGCTTCCCGGAAAGCCTGATCCGCGTGGTCGGTGAATTCAGTGACGTCGACGTCAGCAAGCGCGAGGCGGATTATGTCGATCTGGTGCGCATCGCCCTGCTCTACAACGAACTGGAAACCAGCGCATCCGAACCGGACCAGGATCAACGCATGAACCAGGCCCTGGAACACCTGGGTATTCGCCATGACAGCAAACTACTGTCGATGGATGAACGACGTCACTCCATCGACGCCACCGTACAGTCATTAATGGTGCTCTGACCATGCAACAGAACGTTGAACAGCTTCTGCAGCGCATTCTTCAGCAAGTCAGTACCGAACAGTTGAAGCTGCCGTCGTTGCCGGATATCGCATTACAGGTTAAAGCCTGCTGTGATGACCATCAGGCCGACAGTGCCAGTGTCGCCGAAGTGATCAGCCAGGACCCGGCCATCACCGCCCGCCTGATGCAGCTCGCCAACAGCGCGTTTTATCAAACCCGCAATCAGGTCGACAGCCTGTCGACGGCGATTACCCGTCTCGGGTTGCGCATGGTGCGCGACCTCGCGGTCACCCTGGCCATGCGCCAGCTTTACCAGGCACCGAACGACATATTACAGGAGCGTTTGCAGGAACTGTGGCTGGCCGGCGTCAAAACCGCTGCGCTGGCGCGCACCCTGAGCCGCCCACAGGCCGGACTGGATGCAGAGCAGGCGATGATCGCCGGTCTGCTCCACAATATCGGCGCCCTACCGGTGCTGTTGCAGGCCGCCGCGGACGAACAGATCATCGAAGATCCGGCGTTGCTGGCACAGGTGATTCACTGCTGCCAGGGCAAGGTCGGCGCCTATATGTTCCGCCACTGGCAGTTCCCGGAATACATGACCGACATTGCCCTGTATTGCTACGATTTCGAACGCCGTCATCCGGGTTCGGCAGACTATCTGGATATCGTCCAGGCGGCACTGGTGGAAGGCAGTATTTTTACCGGACTGGAATGTCCCCAGGACTGGTCCAGCATACCCGCCTTCGACAAACTGCATATCGATACCGATGTGCATGTACTGGAAATCGAAGATAACCGACTGATGTTCGAAGAAACTCAGTCTGTTCTGATATAGCGTCTATACTCAATAGAAAAAATATTCTGGAACCTTCATGAACGAAAAAGCCGAACAATTTTATCAACAGCTAAAACAGGCGGTCGAATCCGATCAACTGGTGCTGCCCACCCTGCCCGAAGTCGCACTGAAAATTCGCGAAGCGGTGGAAAGCGAAAATACATCGGCACAACAGATCGCTGATACCCTGAGTCAGGATGCCTCCCTGTCGGCACGTCTGATCCAGGTCGCCAACAGTCCCCTGTATCGCACCCGTAACCCCATCGAAGACCTACAAATGGCCGTGACCCGACTCGGCATTCGAATGGTCCGCGACCTGGTTATCAGCCTCGCCATGAAACAGATTTATCAGGCCACATCCGATGTGCTCGATCACCACTTCCGTAACGCCTGGAATACCGCGGTTGAAGTGGCCGCCATCTGCCGTATGTTCGCCACCACAGTGCCCGGCATGAATGCTGAACAGGCGCTGCTCGCCGGCCTTATCCACAACATCGGTGCGCTACCGATTCTGGTGATGGCGGAAGACGATGACGACCTGTTCAACGATTCGGATGCGCTTGAAGAGATGATCTGGACACTACAGGGCCGGGTCGGCGCCATGATTCTTAAAAACTGGAACTTCGCCGAACCGCTGGTCGAAGTCGCCACCCACGCCCACGATTTCAGTTACGACCATTCCGGCGGGCCGGGGCTGGTCGATCTGGTACAAACATCGTTACTGCAGGGTCATCATGTCCCTGATCAATATTCACCGGCCGACTGGAGCCAGGTGGCGGCGTTCTCCAAACTGGGCATGGACAGCGACGTCAACATCATCGAAATCGAAGAAAACCAGGAAATCATCGAAAATACCAAACAGTCTTTGCTGATATAGGCATTTTTCTCCACCCTGCGCTACGGCGCAGGGATCTCTTTTGTGACTCCGGTCGCTTTTTCCATCCCAAAAGCAACACTCCCGCTCATATAGCCTTAAGATTGAAATCCGCCTGAAGGCCAGGCATGGAGTTAAGCTGCAGGATTTTTATGTATTACGTTTTATGGATTGTTTTTTATCTCGCACTTCTGCTACTGGTTTACAACTACCTGCTCTACCCTCTGCTGATTAACATCGTATCTCGCATTAAATCGGACCATCATGCCTGCTTTGAGCAGGAATCTGAATTTCCCTCGCTGTGCCTGATCATACCGGCCATCAGCAATCCGGAAACTCTGAAACGCAAAATCGAAAACACCCTCAAGCTATACTATCCAAAAGATCGCCTGATGATTCTTGCCATTTCGGACAAGGATAACGAGCAAACCCAGGCCATGCTCAGAGAATACAAAAAATACGGCGTCATCAATTTCAGCAAGCGCGGCATGCCACCCGGTTACCAGGCCCTGAACATCGGTGCCAAGTTGGCCAAATCCGAGATCATCGTGTTTTCCGACATCAACAACGAATTCAACGACCTGGTACTGATGAAACTTGCACGCCACTTCAAGGACCCGGCCATTGCCGCGGTCAGCGGCGTACGCAGTACCGTTGGTTCGATGCACCTGCAAACCAGTCAGGGCGAGTCCCTGTACTGGAAATATGAAACCATGATCAAGAACGCAGAAAGCCGGCTAGGGTCGGTGACCGCAGCAGCCGGTGAAATCATGGCCGTCCGACGCTCTGAATACGAACAGATTCCCAGAGACACCATCAACTTCGATGCCGCCATCACCTTTGACCTGATCAACAAAGGTCATCGCGTTATTATCGACGACGAAGCGGTATCACTGACCGAAGCGTCACAGGACATCAAGACGCTTTATACGGAACGCGTATTGAAAGCCAAAGGCAGCTTCCAGACCCTGTTCCGTTATTTCAGCAAACTCATTCCACCTCGCAACTGGTTTGCCTTTACTTTTGTCTCTCACAAACTGATACGCTGGTTCGCGCCTTTTCTTCTGGTTATCGTTTTCGTTGTACCGTTCTTTCTACTCGACAATGTGTTCATGCAGTTGCTGATGATCATTCAGCTGGCATTTTATGGGTATGGGGCTGCGGGGTGGTTTTTGCGGAATAAGGTTCGGTTGCCGAAGTATACGAATTTTATTACTTATTTTGCGGTGATGAATGCGGCGTTGTTTGTGGGGTTTGTTCGGTATTTGATTCGGCGGTGAGGTCGTTTTTATCTTCACCAAATTCGTACCCGCTTCAAGTTAAACAATGCCCATCTCTTAAGTCAGCGCCAACCCTTTTATATCCGGTTTCGCCCGTTGGCGAGTTACTTTTTTCTACAGCGAAAAAAGTAACCAAAAACGCCGCGCCCTTTAGTGCTTGCCCTTCGGGTGC
>CBDULQ010000022.1:0-23922 GCA_965368115.1 uncultured Gammaproteobacteria bacterium
ACCGGATTTGGTAAACACGTTGTCCATGTGAAGTCGGCCTGAACTAAGCTCGCCGATGCCTTTAATAATCAGACGGGCCCAGTGATTTCCTGATGAGCTAAGAGTTTCGAGTTTCTTGTAATCGCCCAGAACCCCCGGGACACATTTAACTCTGATTCCGCAGGCTTTACCGGCGATAACCACGTTTTGTGGCGCGGGCTTTGGTAAATTAACGTTAGGAATGGACATACTTGACTAATTCCTTTTAGCATGATTTGAGTTTGGCAGCATGGCTTGCTTAATTCGCATTAAGATTAGCAGGCTCTTAAGTGGATTATATTCGCATTGCCGTTAAAGTGTGATGATAATCTCGCTATTCGACTTTTGGATATAAGCAGTGATTTTGATGCCATGCCTGCAATTCACGATTGGAATTATATTGGGCTGCTATATATCTGGTGGGTGTCCTGTTAGTTGTCTGTTAGTTGTCTCGGCAATAGGTGTTGCCGGGGCTTTATTTTTTGTTGGAGATGCCGTCAGGTCTGGTATAAAGAATCTGGAAGGTAAGAAGTACAAGTAAAATAACAGGGCGCATGATATGTATTTCCGTATGAAGTTGAGAGAGCCTAAGGGCTGTGTGGTTCCCAAGGGTCCCAGTTTTTCAAGTGCACGTTTAATTCGCTTTGATGTTGATGGGACCGAGATTCGTTTTCGAGCGCCAAAGCATCGGCCTAGGAAAGTGGATATGGCTCAGGTGCTTCCTGAAAAACATTATCAAAGAGATAATATGATATTCCGCTCGTATTTTGATGAAGACGTTAATGTGAGCGATGAATGGAAGAGTTTTAAGGTGTTTTTCAATTCATGGGCTTTCTACGGCCCCTGGTTTACTGGTACGCTCGCAGAACTTCGAATGAGTTTTTACTTCGATCAGTATTTGCCAAAAAGTGAAAAAAATATTTCATTGTTTCATCCTAGAGTGTTCGAAAATGCTGTTGCTTCATATTTGACAAATCTGTATTCAAAATATATATCAAAAACTGGTGAAAACAAGTTGCAACATTATTCGACTCCTGTCGACTGGCGGCCGATTGATCGACTTTCAGTTCCAGCAGTTTGCTTAAAAGTAATGCCATCTAAAGCTGCTGTAAGTCGTTCTGTTTTTAATTATTTACTTTTTGCAGTATCTGATGACGTTCTTGCGGTAATTCAGTTTCTACCTAGCCAGCTAAAAGCGTTATCTCAGGAAGAACTCGACAAACGAGTCAGTCGCTCGACAATGCACGAGCTCATGGAAAATATTATTAACAGTTTCCAGATAGAGCTGTCTCCCGAAGCAAAAGCTGCTCAGAAAGAGGTCCTCAAAGGCCTCGACGATACTTCCCTCGTAAAAGACTTCCCGCCACTGAAGTGGGGTGCTGCAGAAAATGCCGATGTGTCCGCTACAACAAAACTCGAGCAAAAATAGCTGAGGTGGTTGTGTTCGATTCGTGATTTCCCGAGGTTCAGCAGATCCCCGATAGAAGCCCTCGGGGATGACCATCCGGGTACGCATTCGAAGATGGTGATCCGGCTATGTTTCGTCCTGCATATTCGCTGAATTTCCCCCTCAATTTGATCCGCTCCGCTATCGTCATGTCCCGTCTCCGGTTACCATGGTCATAAATTCCTGTTCGAATAATAATAAACAGCACCATGAGCGACTCCAGTCCAGTCCGTCTTAAACGTACACTCAATCTCCCCATGATCACCTTCTACGGCCTGGGTAATATCCTCGGTGCGGGTATTTATGTGCTGGTGGGCAAGGTGGCGGGGGAGGCGGGCTACTTTGTGCCGCTGTCGTTTATTCTGGCCGCATTCGTGGCGGCGATTTCGGCGTTTACCTATGCCGAGCTATCGGCGCGGCATCCGGTGAGTGCGGGGGTGGCGGCGTATATTTATGAAGGCTTCCACTGGCGCTCCTTATCGGTGCTGGTCGGGCTGTTGATCATGCTGGCGGGGATCGTTTCGGCGGCAGCGATTGCCCATGGCTTTGCAGGCTATTTGCGCGTGTTCATCGATATCCCTGAATGGCTCATCGTGTTGCTGGCGATACTGGCGCTGGGCGGGCTGGCGGCCTGGGGCATCAAACATTCGGTGCTGGTGGCGTCGCTGTTTACTCTGCTGGAAATCTTCGGTCTGCTGGTGATCATTTTTGTGGGTATAGAACACCTGCCCGAACTACCGCAGGACATCCGGGTGACCCATCCCGAGCCGGTGGTGTTCTCACTGGCGGGGGTGTTGTCCGGTGCGTTTCTCGCGTTTTATGCCTATCTCGGGTTCGAGGATATGGTGAATGTATCCGAGGAAGTGAAGAATCCCACCCTCAATATGCCGCGGGCGATTCTACTGTCGGTGATTATTTCCACTCTGTTGTACAGCGCGGTGGTGCTGGTGGCGGTGATGTTGTTACCGCCGATGCAGCTGGCCGCCAGTGAGGCACCGCTGGCGGATGTGTATAGCGCGGCGACCGGGACGTCGCCGGTACTGATTACGGTAATCGGTCTGTTTGCGGTGCTCAACGGGGCGCTGATTCAGATCATCATGGCGTCGCGATTGTTGTACGGTATGGCGGCCAGGCGCTGGTTGCCATCGTTTCTGGCTTATGTGCATCCGCGGACCCACACGCCGTTGATCACCACGGCAATAGCGACCGGACTGGTACTGTTGTTCGCCCTGGTGTTGCCGCTGGTGACACTGGCTCAGCTGACCAGCGCGCTGGTGCTCAGCGTGTTCTGTCTGGTCAATCTGGCGCTGCTCAGGATCAAACGCAGCCATCCACGGCCGGAAGGGGTGCATGTGTATTCGATATGGGTACCGCGGCTGGGTTTTATCAGTGCACTGGCTTTTCTGCTCATCGAACTGTTTGGCCGCCTTGGCTGAAAGCCGGTGTTTGCATAAAATTCGATAAAACATTGATCTGAAAAAAACTCTCGTCATACCGGGCACTCTATAATGGGGTCTTGTCAGCACAGCCCGGCAAAAGGACCTTTAACTTGAAAATTAAAACAAGAACCGTCGTCGTCCTCGTCAGCATCCTGGTGGTGCTGGTCGCCCTGTTCATGTTCAGTACACGCAGTAAACCGGTGAAGGTGCATGTCGCTCAGGTGGAGCGCGGCAGTATCGAAGAAACCGTGGCGAACACCCGGGCCGGTACGGTGAAGCCCTGTCGGCGTGCGCAGATGGCGCCACCCAGCGGCGGACAGATCGCCACCATGCCGATCAGTGAAGGGGATCACGTCAAACAGGGGCAGCTGTTACTCGAGTTGTGGAACGATGACCTCAAAGCGCAGATCGAACTGGCGCGCAGCCAGGCGCGGGCAGCGAAAGATCATGCCCGCAGCATCTGTGTGCAGGCGGACAATGCGCAGCGCAATGCCAAACGTAAAGTCGCCCTGCGTAAGACCCAGTCCGTATCCGAAGAAGTGGTGGAGCAGGCGGTGGCCACAGCCAAATCGAGTCGTGCCGATTGCGAAGCGGCGCAGACCGATGCCCGTGTTAGCGAGGAAAATATCAATGTACTCACCGCACAACTGGAACGCACGCTGCTGCGCGCGCCCTTCGACGGCGTTGTGGTTGAAGTGAACGGTGAGATCGGTGAATACGTGACGCCGTCACCACCGGGTATTCCGACCTTGCCGGCGGTGGATATGGTGGATCGCTCCTGCTTTTATGTCACCGCACCCATCGATGAAGTGGATGCGCCGCAAATCAAAGTCGGCATGCCGGCGCGTATTTCACTGGATGCTTTCAAGGATCGTCGCTTCCCCGCCAATGTACGGCGCATTGCCGATTATGTGCAGGATCGTGAAAAACAGGCACGTACCGTGGATATCGAAGTCAATTTCGATAATGAAGACGACATGCAGCTGATGTTGCCCGGTTACAGTGCTGACGCGGAAGTCATCCTGCGTACACGTGACAATGTCCTGCGTGTGCCCACCGAAGCGGTCGTCGATAAACTCTATGTGTTCGTATTCAATGCCACCGACAAGGTGCTGGAAAAACGTGATGTGACGCTGGGCCTGTCCAACTGGGACTTCACTGAAATCACCGATGGTGTGAGTGAAGGCGAGCAGGTGGTCACCACCATCGACCGTAAAGGGGTGGTGGATGGTGCGGATGCGCGAATCGATGAGAATCATGAGGAGTGATCGGGGCGGCAAGAGCCAGACAATCATGTCTTTGCCGTCATTCGGGGATGACGTTGTTTTATGGGTTGCTGTTCATTTATCACGCAACATGTTCCAGGGATCTCCTAAATAAAAAGCACACCTCATGATCAAACTGAACCACATATCAAGAACCTTCAAGGTCGGTGACGAACTGGTACACGGTCTGGACAATGTGAACCTGGATGTGGATGCCGGCGCTTATTTCTCAATCATGGGGCCGTCCGGTTCCGGCAAGTCGACGCTGTTGAATGTGCTCGGATTACTCGATCAGCCGAATGAAGGGGAGTACCTGCTCGAAGGCCGCAACGTCACCGAACTCAGCGAACCGGAACAGGCGGAAGTGCGCCGTGAAAAAATCGGTTTCGTGTTCCAGTCGTTTCACCTGGTGCCGCGATTGACCGCGGCGGAGAATGTTGCCTTACCGTTAACCCTGGCGGGTGTCGATCATGAGCAGCGTGATGAACAGGTCAGCAAGGTACTCGATGACCTGGGCCTGACAGCGCGTGCGCACCACCGTCCCGATCAGTTGTCCGGTGGCCAGCGCCAGCGTGTGGCGATTGCGCGCGCGGTGGTTACGGAACCGGTGATGCTGCTCGCCGACGAACCCACCGGTAACCTGGATCATCATTCCAGCATGGATGTGATCGATATTCTCGAAGGCCTGAACAATAACGGTATTACCTTGCTGGTGGTGACCCACGATGAAGACCTGGGCCGCCGCGCACATCGCACCATTCGCATGATGGACGGCAAGATCATTTCCAGTTAACCCGGCAACCGACTCCATGCACATACATGACACCATCGAGTTTGCTTTACACGCCATGCACGGTGCGCTGACGCGAACCCTGCTGACCTTGCTGGCGATGGCGATCGGTGTCGCTTCGGTGGTGTTGCTGACCTCGCTGGGCGAAGGTGCGCGGGTGTATGTGACCGATGAGTTTTCCGCGCTCGGCACCAATCTGCTCATCGTGCTGCCCGGCCGCAACGAAACCACCGGTGGTGCGCCACCGATGATGGGCGCCACACCGCGAGACCTGACCACCGAGGATGCGGAAGCACTGACACGCAGTGCCTACATCAAATCCGTGGCGCCGCTGGTGCTGGGTTCGACCACCGTGTCTTACCAGGAAAGGCAACGGGAGGTGTCCGTCATCGGGACGACCGCCGCCATGTTCGACGTGCGCGAACTGAGTATGTTGCGCGGCAAGTTTCTCAGCAGTTACGAGATGGATCTGAGTTCTTCCGAATGCGTGATGGGTTACAAGCTGTACAAGGAACTGTTCGATAGCGCACAGCCGCTGGGTGAATGGCTGCGGGTGAACGACTATCGCTGCCGGGTGATCGGTGTGCTGGATGAAAAAGGCATGTCTATCGGCATGGATATGAGCGACATGCTCATCGTACCCACGGGCACGGCGAAAAGTCTCTACAACGTGAACTCGCTGTTCCGGATCATGATCAAGGCCCATGACAAGGAATCCCTGGATCGAGCGCAGAAATTCATCGTTAAAACCCTGCGCGAACGTCATGATGGCGAAGAAGACGTCACGGTGATTTCCCAGGATTCCATTCTGAGTACCTTCGACAACATTCTGTCCACACTGACCTACACCCTGGGCGGTATCGCTGCCGTGAGCCTGGTGGTGGCGGGCATCATGATCATGAACGTGATGCTGGTGGCGGTTACGCAACGCACGAAGGAAATCGGTTTGCTGAAAGCGCTGGGCGCGCCGCGCCGACAGATCATGACCCTGTTTCTGACCGAGTCCGCGTTTCTGTCGTTACTGGGCGCGGTACTTGGCCTGGCGGCAGGGCAGTTGTTCAAATGGGTGTTGCAGAGTTATTTCCCCAGCTTTCCGTTCGTGACGCCGAGCTGGGCCATCATTGCCGCGGTGGTGGTGGCGTTGGTCACCGGCATTCTGTTCGGTCTGATGCCGGCGCGGCGTGCGGCTGAACTGAATCCGGTCGAAGCCCTGTCGGGACGGTGATGCGCGCATGCTAATCGAAGATTTCTTAAAGCTGTCGTTCACCTCGGTCATGTCGCAACGCATGCGTAGCGGGCTCACTGCGCTGGGTATCGCGGTGGGCATAGCCGCAGTGGTGCTGCTGACATCCATGGGTGCGGGCCTGCACCGTTATGTGATTGCCGAGTTCAGCCAGTTCGGTACCAACATCATCGGCATCAATCCGGGCAAGATCGAAACCACCGGTATGTCCGGTGCCATGGTCAGCAACACCCGACCTCTGACCATCGACGACGCTCAGGCATTGTTGCGGATACCGCAGATCATTGCCTCGGTACCCCTGATTCAGGGTAATGCCGCGGTGGAAGCCGGCGAACGTCAGCGCCGCACCATGGTGTTCGGTGTCGGTCACGATGTGCCGGCGGTATGGAAATTCAATGTATCCGCCGGCCAGTTCCTGCCCGACGATGATCCGCGTTCGGCACGTGCTTTCGTGGTGCTGGGCAGCAAGGTGAAAGATGAACTGTATGGTGATGCCATCCCGCTGGGCGAGATTGTCCGCATCGGCGGTTTTCGTTTTCGGGTGATAGGCGTCATGGAATCGAAAGGCCAGCTGCTGGGTTTCGATCTGGACGATGCGGTGTACCTGCCCGCATCCATTTCCATGGAAATGTTCAACCGCGACAGCCTGATGGAAATCGATGTACTGTATCGCGAAGATGCGGATAGCGAACGCATCGAAAAGGAAATCATGCGTGTCCTTTCATCGCGTCACGGTTCGGAAGATTTTACCGTCACCACCCAGGAAGAAATGCTCGAAGTGCTCAACTCGGTGCTGGAAATTCTCACCTTTGCGGTGGCGGCGCTGGGGGGGATTTCCCTGTTGGTGGGTGGTGTCGGCATCCTCACCATCATGACCATTGCCGTGCAGGAGCGCACGTCTGAAATTGGTCTGTTCACCGCACTCGGTGCCGGGCGCAATCAGATCCTGTGGTTGTTCCTGGCGGAAGCCAGTGTGCTGTCCGGGATCGGTGGACTGGTTGGTTTGCTGGCCGGCTGGGGATTATCCCAACTGATTCATTTTGCCGTGCCGGGTATCCCTGCGCATACCCCATGGCACTATGTATTCATGGCGGAAGGTCTGGCGATTCTGATCGGTGTTGTTGCAGGTGTGTTGCCGGCGCGACGTGCGGCGAAAATGAATCCGGTGGATGCCTTGCGGGCTGAATAGCGGTTTTTAAAATCTACGGGCACATCTGTAACAAAGCGAATCATTCAAGATACAGATACTGAATTGTTTCCGCGTCACCATGGATATCACACAGGCCCGTACCGACGACTGTAAGCTCCTGATTCGCAGTTCTAGCGGTCAACACTGCGCTCAGCATGGCTTTACCCTGGTCGGTATTGACTCTAAAAGCATATCGATTCGTTGTTGCGCAACTTGCCAGAGCAGGGTTGCTACTATTCATGTTGAACATGATGTTGTCATTGGGCTGGTGAATGAAAACCTGGTGCACGGTGCCGGTGGTTGTACCGGCAAACGTCTGGGTGGATAAAAGGCTTAATGCAATAAAAACCAGAGTAGAGAGGTTTTTCATTTTCTATTCAACTTGATTTAATTCAGGATATTGAATGTATCCTAACGGCGTTGCCGAGATAGGGTCAATCAGGGGTATGTATTATTTGTATCCATAAAACGTGCGATAAAGAGCAAGCATAATCTGGAAGTGTTTATCAACGATCAGGTATTGCCCTGGGCGCTATCAACCATCAATTCAGATCGATTGATTACGCATTGGCAGATCCCGCCCCCAGCCTTTGGCCATGGCCCAGGCCAGTTCCTTGAAGTTGCTGTCGCGGCTGGCCCGATCACGTGATGCGCAGGCGGCTTCGTCGGTATTGAAAAGACTCGTCGCCAGCTGGCGACCGGCGACGATGATGTTGCGTGTTTTCTCGGCCCGGGTGCGGGTAAAGTTTTCGAAAGCCTGTTGCAGATTGTCGGTTTGCGTTGCCAGGTAACGGCTCAGATGCCAGCTGTCTTCCAGTGCCTGACAGGCACCCTGTCCGGAGGTGGGCAGTGAGGCATGGGCCGCATCGCCGATCAAAATGACATTGTTCCTGTGCCAGCGGTTCAGTGGATCATGATCATGAACATAAATCTTGTGAATGCGCTGGCGCGGTGTGAGCTGGATCAGCGTCGGTACCGGTGACGGCCAGTCGGTGAAGCGCGCATAGAGTTCCTGGCGATAGTTTTCCGGATGATTGTCGGTGATGTGGGAACAGGCTGTGCCGCCCGCCCAGTACGCGCGATAGGCGTCAATGGGCACGACGCCGAAGCGTTCGCCGACGCCCCAGTAATCGCGGATGCTGAGGTCGTTGAAGACCTTGTGGCGTGACTCGAACACACCCACCCAGTTCAGAAAGCCCTGAAACACGGGCTGGTTGTCACCCTGTACGTAAGCTCTTGCTGCTGAAGCCATGCGCCCGTCGGCGCCGATGACGATATCCGCGCTGGTGGCATCGCCGTCGTCGAAATGGACGCAAGTGCGCCGGTCGTCTTCATCGCTGATGTGCGTGACGGTTTTCCCGGCGTGTATCGGGATGCCGCTGGATTGTGCTCGACCCAGCAGCAGTTGGAGCAGGTCCTCGCGCAATACCGATACACTGGGATAGTTCATGTGCTGGTTGATGAGTTGAATATCGATGCGTCCGAGATCGTCGCCGTTGCGCGACAGGCGCTGCATGCCCGGCGGTTGGCCACCCAGGCGCATGGTGTCACTGAGCATGCCGAGCTGGTGCAGGACGAAAGTGGCGTTGGGCCAGAGCACCAGGCCGCCACCTTCCGCGCTGGTTTCACTACGACGTTCGAATAATTCCACATCAAAGCCCTGATGTCGCAGGGCGATGGCGCTACTCAGTCCGGCGATTCCGGCGCCCAGTATGGCAAGCTTCATAAACGCATCCTGTGTAATGGGGGAGTACGGCTTATCCGACACCAAAACAGCGCATCGGACAATGCGTGATATTCCCGGAATCCCCGTTCGGTCGATACCCTCGAAACCGAGCGATCGAGGCGCATCTGATCCGGTCAATGAGCCCGTGCCCCGGTATTCGGTCATCCTGGAGTCATATCCGCAAACGGCAAGGGAAATCAAAACCGGTTTTTTCGCTGATATGGACAGGCACGATCACGTATTATTTGACACCTGGCTTGCCGATTCGTCCCATCTTCATCAATCGGCAGTATACTTGTCATAAATATGTCACTATTTCGTAATCTAATATCCGCCATTGGAAACTACCGGACGCTGTTATTATGAGTGCAAGAACAGTCCTCGTTGTCGAAGACGATCATGACATTCGCGACATGCTGGTTTTCTCGCTGCAGAGAGCCGGTTATTCCGTGGTGGAAACCGAAGACGCCGAGCAGGCGCTGGACAAGCTGGGTGCGATCCTGCCGGAAATCATGCTGGTCGACTGGATGCTGCCGGGAATGGAGGGGCCTGAACTGGTGCGTCGAGTACGCAAGGATGAGCTGACCCAGAACATTCCCATTATCATGCTCACTGCGCGTGGTGAAGAAGGCGACAAACTGCGCGGCTTCGACACCGGTGTCGACGATTTCGTCACCAAGCCGTTCTCCCCCAAGGAACTGCTGGCCCGTATGAAAGCCCTGTTACGCCGTAGCGGCAATGACGAGGGCGATATCATTCAGGTCAAGGACATGGCGCTGGATATTCAGGCCCATCGACTGTCCATCGGTAATTCATCGGTGCAGATCGGTCCGACCGAATTCAAGCTGCTGGAATTCTTCATGAAACACCAGGATCGGGTCTACAGCCGCGAACAGTTGCTGGACCTGGTGTGGGGTCGTAATGTCTACGTGGAAGAGCGTACCGTCGACGTGCATATCCTGCGTTTGCGCAAGCTGCTGGCCCCGTTTGGATATGATAAGCTGGTGCAGACGGTGCGCGGCGCCGGTTACCGTTTTTCGGTTAAATAAGATCCACCTGCAAACTGCGAGTCGAGCCTGATGGGGGAATCCTGGTCCAAAGAGTTCTGGCGTCTGGTGACCGATCTAACCATTTTCTGGTTTATCGGTCTGTTGTTCGGACAGCCGCTCTGGGGACTCATTTTCGGTTTTCTGTTTTATCTGACCTTGCTTGGGCGACGTGCCTGGACTTTCCAGAAATGGCTGGAACAAAAACTGTCCGAGCCGCCCGATGACCTGAGCGGTGTGTTCGAAGAATTCGCCTACCGCATCTATCGTATTCGAAATCGCAGTCGCAAACGTAAGAAACGCATGTCGGAACTGCTGCGGCGCTGGCAGGATTCCTCCGCTGCGTTGCCTGATGCCGCCGTGGTGCTGAACCGGGACACCAGCATCGCCTGGTTCAATTCCACCGCATCGTCCATGCTCGGTCTCAAGGCTTCGGATACCGGGCATTACATCGGTAATCTGCTGCGCAGTCCGCCGTTCGTGCATTTTGTCAAAGCCGGTGATCACGAGGAACAGCTGGAAATTCCTTCGCCCATGGACGAAGGCCGCACACTGAATATTCGTATCACGCCCTACGGTCGCAATCAGACGCTGATGCTGGTGAGTGACGTGACCCACATTCAACGTCTGATGACCATGCGTCGCGACTTCATCGCCAACGTATCCCACGAACTGCGCACCCCGCTGACGGTGATCATGGGGTATATCGAAACCCTCAAGGATGACGAAGATTCCGATCCCGCCATGCTCAAGGATTATATCCAGCGGATCGAGGCGCCGGCCCAGCGTATGCGTTCGCTGGTGGAAGACCTGCTACTGCTGTCCAGCCTGGATACCGGTGCGCCCAGTTCCCCCGAATCCAGTTCGGTGATCAATGTGGCGTCGATGGTGAAGAACATTCTCACCGAGGTGGAGCACATCAACCAGGGCAAGCACGTCATCACGCAGGATATGGAACCGGGGCTGATGCTGCGTGGCGTGGAAAAAGAAATCTACAGCGCTTTCAACAATCTGATCACCAATGCGGTGCGTTATACCCCGGAAGGTACCGAAATTCTCATTCGCTGGCGCAGCGACCAGACCAATGGCGGCCGTTTCTGTGTCATCGACAATGGTCAGGGGATTGCGCCGGAGCATCTGCCGCGACTCACCGAGCGCTTTTATCGGGTCGATGTGGGACGTTCCCGGCAGACCGGGGGCACCGGGCTGGGGCTGGCCATTGTGAAACAGGTATTACGTCGCCATGATGGAGAATTGAATATATTCAGTGAGCTGGAGAAAGGTTCTGAGTTCTGTTGTAACTTCCCTCACGCCCGCCTGGTGTGGCCCGAACAGTCACGCGAAAATCAGCGCAGCGCCGTTTCCTGATCTGTCACATATCTGAAATGTGACTTTCATGAAACTGTAACATTACCGTTACATACTCTCGCCCAGTTAAACCAACTGGAGTTGATCCACATGAAACTTAATCGAATCCTTATGGCTGCCGGCGTAGCAGCCTCTATGTTCGCAGGCGCAGCTAATGCAGAGCAAAAGGTTGATGCGTCACTGGCAGACTACAAAGCTGTTAGCGGTATTTCAGGTAACCTGTCCAGCGTCGGTTCCGACACCCTGGCCAACCTGATGACTTTCTGGGCTGAAGAGTTCAAGCGTCAATACCCTAACGTAAACATCCAGATCCAGGCAGCAGGTTCTTCTACTGCTCCCCCGGCGCTGACTGAAGGTACTTCAAACCTGGGCCCCATGAGCCGTAAGATGAAGGACAAGGAAATCGAAGCCTTCGAAAAGAAATACGGTTACAAGCCGACTCCGATCCGTGTAGCGATCGACGCACTGGCTGTATACGTGAACAAGGACAACCCGATCGAAGGTCTGACCATTCCTCAGGTTGACGCCATCTTCTCCGCAACCCGTAAGTGCGGTGGCGATGCCGACGTCACGACCTGGGGCCAGGTTGGCCTGACCGGTTCATGGGCGAACCGTCCGATTCAGCTGTACGGCCGTAACTCTGTATCCGGCACCTACGGTTACTTCAAGAAGAAAGCCCTGTGTAAGGGTGACTACAAGAACAACGTGAACGAGCAGCCCGGTTCTGCTTCAGTGGTTCAGTCTGTGTCTTCTTCTCTGAACGGTATCGGTTACTCAGGTATCGGTTACAAGACTTCCGGTGTTAAGGCGGTTGCTCTGACCAAGAAAGAAGGTAAGCCTTTTGTTGCCGCGACACCTGACAACGCGATCAACAAGACCTACCCGCTGTCTCGCTTCCTGTACGTCTACGTGAATAAGCATCCGAACAAGCCGGTTGCTCCGCTGGAGCGCGAGTTCATCAAGATGGTGATGTCTAAAGTAGGTCAGCAGGTTGTTATCAAAGACGGTTACATCCCGCTGCCGGCCAAGGTTGTTGAAAAAGAACTGGCCAAGCTGGACTAAGAGAATCTCTCCTCAGCGTTAAAGGCTGTCCCTCGGGACAGCCTTTTTTATGCTCGGAGCCGATGGCGATATATAGAGACCTTCGGATTCAGGATTCATAAAATGCTTATGCTGATGTAACAAAACTGTCATCTTTCTGAAATAAAATCCGCGCATGACTTCCAAGATCACCAAAGATAACTCCTGGCTGGCGCGTAAGCGCACCTACATCGATCAATCGGCACGTGTTTTCATTGGCCTGGGTGGTATCAGTATCATCTTTGCTATCGTATTGATTTTCTTCTATTTACTCTGGGTTGTGCTGCCCATGTTCGAGTCGGCGGAAGTCAAGCCGCTGTCCGAATTCAGCACCTCGGTGGAGGGCGAAACCCGCTACCTGGGCCTGGAGGAGAGTGGTCATATCGCCATCGAGATCGGCTCTGCAGGTACCGTGGAATTCGTCAATGTGGATACCGGCGACCGTATCAAGCAGGAAACCCTGGATCTGGTCGACGAAGCACCGATCAAATTCGTGCGTGAACTGGATGCGGACGGCAAACTGGTACTGCTGGTCACCGAGAACGCCTACTTCCAGGTGATGCGCTTCAGTTACAAGGTCAATTTCGACGATCAGGGCAAGCGCTTCCTGATCCCGTCCATCGAGTTCCCCTACGGTGAAGAACCGGTCCGAATCAACGGCATCGATGAGGTCGAACAGATCAACATGAGCCGTGACGACGAACGTTTCGTCCTGGCGGCGGTCAATGGCGATCGCGAGCTGCTCATCCAGCAGTTCGAAGTGGGCGAATACGACGAATTCAGTGACCCGGAATACGAGTCCCTGATCGAGATTCCCATCCAGCCCGATTACATCAAGTTTGGTCAGCTGGGCCAGTGGCTGTACCTGGTCAACGAGGACGGCGAACTGGTGATGATGGACATCAGCGACACCGAAGAACCGGTGTTGCATGAAAAGATGCACGTCACCGAACAGGGTCACAAGGTGGATGCCCTGGAGATGCTGCTGGGTCGTGTGTCGATGATCGTCGCCGATGACCAGGGCAAGGTGGAGCAGTGGTCACTGCAACGTGACGAGAACAATAACTATACCCTGGCCAGGGTGCGCGGTTTCGAAGCCGGTGCGCCACTGACCGATATCATGCCGGAGAGACGCCGCAAGGGCTTGATGGCCATCGATCAGAACGGTGAGATCATTCTGTATTACACCACGTCTCAGCGTATGCTGTTCAATGAGCAAATGATCGATTTCAAACCGGTGAACGCGACCATTTCACCGCGTGCCAGTGTGGCACTGCTGCAGTCGCCGGATGGCAAGTATTACAGCTTCGAAATTCATAACGAACACCCGGAAATCTCCTGGCACTCTCTGTGGGAGAGCGTGCTTTACGAAGGCTATACCGAGCCGCAATATTCCTGGCAGTCGTCGTCGGCCGACAATGATTTCGAACCCAAATTCAGCCTGATGCCGCTGACCTTCGGTACCCTGAAAGCGGCTTTCTACGCGATGATGATCGCCATTCCGCTGGCCATCATGGGCGCCATATACACCGCCTATTTCATGGCGCCGAAAATGCGTGGCCTGGTCAAGCCCAGCATCGAGATCATGGAAGCGCTGCCGACGGTTATCCTCGGTTTCCTGGCCGGCCTGTGGTTCGCGCCTTACGTGGAAGAACATCTGCTGGCCATCCTGTCCATGTTGTTCGTACTGCCTGTGGGACTGATCCTGTTTGCCTGGCTGTGGACCTATCTGCCCGGTCGTATCCGCCACCTGGTGCCGGAAGGCTGGCAGGCGGCCCTGCTGATTCCGGTGATCGCCCTGCTCGGTGCCTTGGCTCTGGGCGTGGCGCCGTTCTTCGAAACCCATCTGTTCGGCGGCAGCCTGCAACGCTGGATGCAGCATGAGTTCGGTATCGGTTACGACCAGCGCAACTCGGTGGTGGTGGGTATTGCCATGGGCATCGCCGTCATTCCGACCATTTTCTCGATTACCGAAGACGCCATCTTCAGTGTGCCGCGGCATCTGACCAACGGGTCGCTGGCGCTGGGTGCGACACCCTGGCAGACCCTGACCCGCGTGGTCATTCTGACCGCCAGTCCGGGTATTTTCTCTGCGGTGATGATCGGCCTGGGCCGCGCCGTGGGTGAAACCATGATCGTACTGATGGCGACCGGTAACACGCCGGTGATGGACATGAGTATCTTCGAGGGTATGCGTACCCTGTCGGCCAATATCGCGGTGGAATTGCCGGAATCGGAAGTCGGTTCCAGCCATTACCGCATTCTTTTCCTCGCAGCGCTGGTGCTGTTTGTGGTGACCTTTATTTTCAATACCGCGGCGGAAGTCGTGCGACAACGACTGCGTAAACGTTACGGCAGTCTGTAAGGCAAAGGTGAATTGAACCGTGGTTAGTCATTTCAAAACCTGGTGGAAGAGTGGATCACCCTGGATCTGGTTGAATGCCGGTGCGGTCAGCGCCAGCATGGTGATCGTGTTCGGTCTGCTGGCATTGATTGTGGTGCGCGGCATGGGCCATTTCTGGCCGGCGGATGTGTATGAAATCGAATACGATGCGCCCAACGGCAAGCAGAACATCATCGGTGAACTGGTCGATAAAGAATTCATCGAAGTGCATCGCTTCGAGGAGTCCGGTTACGGCAAGGCGCCGGAAGGCGCCACCCATGTGAAACGCTGGCTGGTGAAAACCGGTAACCGGGAAATGTATCTGGATTTTCGCTGGATCAGCGATCACAACATTCTGCAGAAAACCACGCCGGAAGACGTGGTGGTGGTCGAGCGTGAAGAGTGGGGTAATTTTTACGGTTACCTGAAACAGGTCAAGCATGACGGTCAGGTGGTGGCCGAGGGTAAAGACGCCTGGGCTGCACTTGAAGCCAGTGTCGAACGGGCCGGTGAATTACGCGCCAAAATGAAGGATCTGGAAAAATCCGATATCGGTGCCATCAACTACGAGCTTGAACGCCTGCGCCTGCGCACCAAGCGCCTGGAGCTGGAAGGCGAAGACACGCCGGAAAATCTGGCGCAGATCGAAAAAGAAAAACAGGCGCTTAATGAAGAATACAATCATTTACGCGAAGAACTACGCGATTATCAGGCGCAGATCAAACGCGACAGTGCCGTGTTCCAGGTCATGGACGGACAGGAAAAGGAACTTTCCTTTGCTGGCATCATCTCCGCCATCAAGCCTAATGAAATGAACCTGTTCAACAAGCTGGGCGCCTATATTCATAATTTTTACAGCTTCCTGGTTGATGACCCGCGAGAAGCCAACACCGAAGGCGGTGTGTTCCCGGCCATCTTCGGTACCGTGCTGATGGTGCTGATCATGTCCATTATCGTGACGCCGCTGGGCGTGGTGGCTGCGGTGTACCTGCGTGAATACGCGAAACAGGGGCCGCTGATTCGAATGATCCGCATTGCGGTGAACAATCTGGCCGGTGTACCGTCCATCGTGTATGGTGTATTTGGTCTGGGTTTCTTCGTGTATTTCCTGGGCGGCAGTATCGACACCCTGTTCTTCCCGGAAGCCAAACCGGCGCCGACCTTCGGTACGCCGGGTCTGATGTGGGCCTCGCTGACACTTGCCCTGCTGACCCTGCCGGTGGTTATCGTGTCCACCGAAGAGGGCTTAACGCGTATTCCGAGCGCCCTGCGTGAAGGCAGTCTGGCGCTGGGCGCCACCAAGTTCGAAACCATCTGGAAAGTGGTGCTGCCGATGAGTAGTCCGGCGATCATGACCGGATTGATTCTGGCGGTGGCACGTGCCGCCGGTGAGGTGGCGCCGTTGATGCTGGTGGGTGTGGTGAAGCTGGCCCCGGAACTGCCGATGGACGGCAATATGCCGTTCCTGCATCTGGAACGTAAATTCATGCACCTGGGCTTTCACATCTACGATGTGGGTTTCCAGAGTCCGAACGTGGAAGCGGCGCGGCCGCTGGTGTACGCCACCTCGTTCCTGCTGGTGCTGGTGATTGTGTCCCTGAACCTCCCCGCAATCATGTTACGTAATCGTTTACGAGAACGCTTCAAGTCGTTCGACCACTAATCATCGCGTAATGAATGATGAATGATCAAATCCTGACCCATGCGATCGATCCCAAGCAACTGGCTCCCGGAAGCCAGCCGCTGAACCTGGAAGACGAAGACATCTGTCTGGAAGTCAACGACCTGGAGCTGTATTACGGCGAAAAGCGCGCGCTGCACGGTATCAATATGGCCATCCCGCGCAAGCGCGTGACCGCGTTTATCGGTCCCAGCGGTTGCGGCAAGTCGACACTGCTGCGTTGCTTCAATCGCATGAATGACCTGGTCGATACCTGTCGCATCGATGGCGCCATCGCTCTGGACGGCGAAGACATCAATAAACCGGATGTGGATATCTCGGCGCTACGTCGTCGTGTCGGCATGGTGTTCCAGAAGCCGAATCCGTTTCCCAAATCCATTTATGAGAACGTCGCTTACGGCTTGCGCCTGCAGGGCATCAACAAACGCCATGTGCTGGACGAAACCGTCGAGTGGGCGCTGAAAAGTGCAGCACTCTGGGACGAAGTGAAAGATCGACTCGACGACAGCGCCATGGGCCTGTCCGGTGGTCAGCAACAACGTCTGGTGATCGCCCGCGCGGTGGCCATCAAGCCGGAAGTGTTGCTGCTCGACGAACCGGCCTCGGCCCTGGACCCGATTTCAACGCTGAAAATCGAGGAACTGATTTACGAGCTGAAGTCCGAGTACACCATTGTGATCGTAACCCATAACATGCAGCAGGCGGCGCGGGTATCCGACTACACCGCATTTATGTACATGGGTGACCTGATTGAATTCGGCGCAACTGATAAACTGTTCACCAATCCGGAAAAGAAACAGACCGAAGACTATATCACCGGCCGTTACGGTTGATTTAGGCTATTATTTAACTGCTTGCTAAACGCAAAGTTGGGATGAAGGAAAACGAATGACTGAACATATTTCTCAGCAGTTTAATGCCGAACTGGAAAGTGTTCGTAACCAGGTTATGACCATGGGCGGACTGGTGGAAAACCATGTACAGAATGCAGTTACCGCGATGGTCGAGGGTGACGAAGCCCTGGCCGAGCGCATTGTCGATGACGATTTCAAGGTCAATGCACTGGAAGTCTCGGTAGACGAGCAATGCACTCAGATTATCGCCCGTCGCCAGCCCACCGCCAGCGATTTGCGACTGGTGATGATGATCGTTAAAACCATCACCGACCTGGAACGTATCGGCGATGAAGCGGAAAAAGTGGCGCGCATGGCCAAGGAGCTGGTGGGCATGGAAAACGTCAGCAGCCATTACCAGGAAATTCGTCACCTGGGCGAACATGTGCGCAAGATGCTGCGCAATTCACTGGATGCGTTTGCCCGCATGGACGTGCAGGCGGCCATCGATACTGCGGCCGAAGACCAGAAGGTCGATTCCGAATATGAAGCCATCGTGCGCCAGCTGATCACCAAGATGATGGAAGATCCGCGTTGCATCAAACGTTCACTGAATGTGTTGTGGGCGGCGCGTGCCCTGGAGCGCATCGGTGATCACTGCAAGAACATCTGCGAATACGTGATTTACCTGGTCAAGGGTAAGGACGTTCGTCACGTGACACTGGATCAGATGAAGAAGGAAATTCTCGAGTAAGCACGCCTGACGGAACGGGTTGTAGAAGAAAGGCCGATGGTTTTCCATCGGCCTTTTTTATTATGTCCCTGAACGGCGTCGAAAACACAGCATGCCTGCGGCGCCGGATAGCAGGAGTAACAGACTGCCGGGTATCGGCACTGCGCTGACACTGATGGATGCGTCGTTAAACACCACTTCTGTGTCATAGCTATAGCCATCTGCGGCGACGAAACCATCGAACGACAGATTGCCGGAAAACAGTTCGGTCAGCGACAGCGTAGCGTTGCCGACGGCCAGCGTATCGAACTGGATATCCGCCAGTTTGACGGTGCCGGTATAGCCGACAAACGATGACGAGAGCAATTCGATGCTGCCCGCGCCATTGTCGATGCCATTGTTAATGCCGGCTAATGGCCAGCTGCTGTCGATCGTGTAGGCGGTGGCGGACACCAGAGTGCTGTCGAAGCCGATTTCGGTACCCCAGCTCAGAAGGCCCTGGTGGTTACCATCGATATCACTGGCGTAAAGACCAACGCTAAAACTGTCGCCGAGTGCAAAGCTGGCACTGTTATCCATCAGGCTGTCGCCGTCGAAATCGAAATAGACCACAGGTATGGCCTGTGCCGGTGCTGTTGTCAGCAGTCCCAGTAACATCAATCCGCCTGCCAGTTTATTGGTCATTTTTATCTCCTTTAATGCAGAGCGCAGTTATTGCGCCCGAATTCACTCGAGAAACGTGCTGCGTCCACACCATCCACGTCGCCATCGAGATCGAAGTCGCCTTCACACAGGGTGCCGTTAAGGCAGGTTTGTACGCCGAAATCGGCACTGAAGGTGCTGGCGTCAATACCGTCCACATCACCGTCGTGATCAAAATCGGCGTAACAGCTGGCCGGGCAGGCATCGCCACGACCGTCTCCGTCACTGTCTGTCTGATCGGCGTTGGGTACCGTGGGGCAGTTGTCGACAAAATCCAGTTCCAGATCGTTATCCCGATCGATCCCCATGCGGATACCCGTGCCCGGGGGTACGGCGGTGAATGTCAGCACCTGGCCCGGTGTTTGCGCCAGCTGGAGCAGCGAGGTCTCGCTAATCGGTAACTGAAAGGCGTCGTCGCTCTGGTAACGGCCATCGGCAAGTCTGCTCCAGCCGCGTAAGCGATTGTTGATTGTGCCTTTGACAATCACGTCAGCATGCCCGGCGTCCATCTGTGAGGTGAACAGCAGGATACGCGGCATCACCTGTGCCGAATTGCTCGAGTTCAGGGTGATCTGCTGGCCGACGACGGGTTTCATCTCGCTGTCCATGGCCAGCATGAACTGGTTGACCTGGCGACGCATGATGGTGTTCTGGACCGGGTCGGGATGGAAACTGAATAACGGTGAGGCATGAAAATGGTCGAGGGAATCGATGCTGCCGTCATGGGTGTAACCGAAACCGCGAATCTGTGCACCCATGTGCACACTGTCGCCGGGGAAGATACTGTCATTGGCCGGAATACCGAACATACCGACTTTCTGATACATGTTGCGCAAATGGGGAATCTTGAACTCCTGGGTTTCCGATTCGAAACTCATCAACCCGCTGCTGCCGAAAAAGCCGTTGTCAGGGTCGACCACGTGGCAGACATTACAGGTCAGAAAGCCGCCGGTTGTGTTCTGATTGAAGAAAATATTCGCCCCTGTCTGCTGATCTGTCGTCATGCTGTTATCCAGCGGTCGGTTGGGATTGGGTGGATAATTGAGCTGCAGGATAAAATCGGCGAACGCCTGCATTTCCGTATTGCTCAGTTCGCTGCTACGTCCCAGCAGTCCGGGAAATGCGACATTGAATGCCAGAAACGCGCCGTTTTCATCCAGTGCATCGCCACCGCTATTCGCGGCACTGCGATCACCACGCCAGTGCATGGGGCCGTGATTGTCCATGCCGCGTAACGACTGGGTCGCCATGGGGCCTTTCAGGGGATGAAAGGGTTGAGCCGTGCCGCCTAAAGGACCGGGTAAATTCTGGTTGGCCAGTACGTTGGCTTCAGGGTCGCCCAGGTCCCAGGCCAGGCTATCGACATCGCCGAACACGTGACAGCCGGCGCAGGATGCCTCTCCGTTGCTGGAAGTATAGCTTGCGTCATACAGGAAAGGGCGACCATTGACGATGGATGATGGTTCGGGGTTGGGCAGGCTGTAATGCAGGGTTTCCTGTCGGCTGACGGTATCGATCACCGATACCGAGTTGTCGAAACGGTTGAGTACATAAAGCTGCTGGTGACTCTGGTTGAGCAACAGCCCGCTGGGGCCGCCACCGGAAACCGGAATGTGGTTGCTGGCTGACGGCACGAAACTGTTGCTTTCCAGTTCAGCGGTATCGAACACGCCGATTTTTCCCGAACCGAAGGCGGCGACAAACAGGGTTGAACCATCGTCGCTGATGGCCATGCCCAGCGGTGTGGCGAGACTGTTGGCACGGGTGCTGGTGGTGGCGGTTTGCTGGCTGTAGTCGATGTGTTTATTCAGGTGCCGAGCTTGAACCTGTGCCGTGCCCGGATCGATGACGGTGATACGCGCCTCGTGCATATGACCGATGACGCTGGTGTAATTGGTGGATGTACGGGTACCTTCGAAACGCACTTCATTCCGCGCTTCGGTGTTGCTGATATACAGTTTACCGGTCTGCGGATGCGCGATCATGTTGTACAGTACGGTCCCGACACCGGCATAGGCGACGCTCTGTACAGGAATGCCGGACGTGGCATCGATAGCGAATACGTCGGTGTCGGGTAAATCGAACAGTACCTGATTGCTCCAGTCGCGATTCAGTTCATCCACCCACTGCGTGCCGTTGAATTTAACAATCAGGCCGGTCTCCGGTCCGGGTACACCGTCGATGTTGGTATCGGGTGCGGGTAATCCACCCGGTGCGCCGGGGCCGCCACCCGGTGAACAGGGCGATGCATTGTTGCAGACGGCGCCTTCGGTAATCGCAGTGGTTTGATTACCGGTGTGAAAACCGGCCGCATAGACCGTATCGCCGTCGGCAGACACCGCCAGTGCACGCGGTGTATCGGTAAACAGGTTGATGATGGTCAGCGGTGTACCGCCGAATGCACTGCCCGGTTGATCGGCATCGAAAACCCATACATCGGCACGCCCGACACCGGGCTGGGCACTCTGTCCCGGGTCCTGGGGCATGGACGCAGGGCCGTAAGGCGTATTCTGACCGCGGTGGGCGCTGGTGATGAAAGCACGTGAGCGGTTGTTGCCGGCAAATACGATGTCACGGGGCTCGTCACCGACATGCAGGGTGCGTAGCAGCTGTGCCGGTTGATGACTGACATCAATCACGCTGACCGAGTCGGATAAATGATTGACCACCCAAACCTGCTGGTTACGACTGGCGACCGCTACGGGTTCCAGCCCGACCGCAACGGATTCCCGGTGTACCAGGCCGGTTGCGGTAATGTCGAAAATTTCCAGATGGTTGTCGGGCGTGTTGACGGCGAACAACAGGCGACCGTCTTCCGACATGGCCAGCGGACGAACCTGGCCGGATTCAAATAACGGATAGGGGCTGGGTTCGGGTGGAATAAATTTATGGCTGGTGGTGGAGGTGCTGATGTTGACGGGGGAGGTGTCTCCCGGATTGTCGGCGGCGTTATCACAGGCGCCCACGCTGAGAGCGAGCAGGATTAATACCGCACGACTCAACCCGGATACCAGCATGCCGGAGGTCAGTGTATTCATTTGAACAATCCATTGAGTTGTTGTTTTAGTTTATCCAGATCCTCCAGCAATAATCAGGCCGCCTGGGCTAAGTGATGGAATTAACAGGCATAATGCTTTACCGGGACGTTTGTCTTGAACGTAACTGTAAGGCTATTCGACAGCGTGTTCGAAATATCGGCGCTCGCCATTCTGATGGAGAAAAGGCACTTTTCGATAGCGATGTCAGTCGGAGGCTATGGCAGGACCAGTCGTGTTGTTTAATGTGATGTGGGCGATTGCGACGCCGTATTTGCCGCGAGATGCTGATTCAGTAACGTCATCAACAACAGGCCCTGGGCCGTGGTGTGAAAGCCGGAACGGTTACGACCGATACCCATGCCCCTGCCGGTGAATCCGATGTATCGTTCATTACCCAGCGGCAGCAGTGGCTGGATATTCGACCAGCCGCCATCCTCGTGCTGTGCAGCAAGAATGCGGTGTATCCAGCGCGGTTTTATGCGCTCCCAGCGGCCGATGTCCGCCAGCATCAATATGCGTTGAAGATACACATCGACCAGCCGGAAATCATAGACCGCCATGGTTTCTATCCGGGCGGCCAGCGTGTCGATGCTGTCCTGTAGATCGAAATCCGCAGCGCAATCGAAGCGTTGTAAAAATCGAAAACCCATCATCTGATGGGTGGTACAGGCCGGTGATACCGGATGATGCTGGAAACAGAAGCCGGTGTCGTGCTGCATGCGTACCAGCTCGGTTTCAGCGAGGCCCGAATTGCAACTGAACGCGTAAATGAAATACACATTGTAGTCGGGCAGGCCGGCATCGAGAACCCGATAGACATCGATGGTCGGCCGGGTATCCAGAATCAGGTAGTTCCAGGGCGAATCCGGATTGTTGCGTCTGGCGTGGCTCCGGTATTCCTCGATCATGGCGTTCAACATCGGGTTCGATTGAATCCGGTTGGCTTCGATCAGCATCCACCACAATATGGCATTGTCCTGCTTCAGTATCTCCTGGCGATGGCTGTCCAGCCAGTGCAGGCTGCGCTGGTAGGCGACATCGACCGATTCCGGATGTAACGGTTGATTACCGAGATTGTTGTGCAGAATGAACAGCAGCGGGACGAGCACCAGCAGGGCCAGCAGTGCCAGTAATATTTTTTTCATTGTTAAAATCCGTTTAATGAAGTGGATGTGACAGTCTTGTTTATTGTTATGGATAAGGGATTCGACTGCCGTGCAATTTAGCTAAAGTGGAGTGCGCTGTAAACACCACCGGAGACCAGGACATAGGCCGTTTCGGCAATGCGTTTGCGGCGCGGGTGATCCAGCGCGCCGCTGAAATCCAGCACGACGCGGCGCAGTAAAAAGGTATACAGGATGTAATAAATAAACGGAATCACGTGCACCTGCGCGGGATAGTCGTCGATGTGCCTGCCGAAGCGAGCCAGCAGCCAGTCCATTTGCGCCAGCACGCCATAGATACCCAGCAGCGCGTTGATCACGATCCACATCACCTCATCGAGACCGAAGATGACGATATAAAAAATCGTGTACACCAGAATTGCAATGCCGCCGTGCATATAAAGAAAACCGATGTCCGGGCCATCGTCCGCATAAGCCATGTAAAAACCCGAACCGCCGAACGCCAGCATGTGAATCAGAAAAAACAGATAGATAAATCGGTGGTTGAAGACATTCCTGCCACTGTCCGTCATGTTTTGATCTCCCGTCCCGCGCCATTCGCCCTGCATTCAGTTTAGCCGATTTCGAACCCTGTGCTGACTGGCGACCACACACCTGCAATCCGGGGACGCTGAATCCCCGACACCTTTGGGCAGGACCGGGTGCCGGTCGAGGAGACAATGAAATGAAAAGGCGAATTCTGATACTGGGTATGAGCATGGCCATGCTGAGTGCTTGCGGCGGCGGTGGCGGAGGCGGCGGTTCCACCAGCGTATCG
>CBDULQ010000023.1:0-23735 GCA_965368115.1 uncultured Gammaproteobacteria bacterium
ACCCGCGAAAGCGGGTATCCAGTGGTTTATCGGTTTCGCGATGTTGATGGACTGGATTCCTGCCTGCGCGGGAATGACGGTATTGAGTGGCATATTCTGGTTTGATATTACATGTGCTGTGGGAGATTCCCGCCAGAGGCGTGCGGGAATGACGGGCTCTTTAATTTGTCTTCAGGTTTGATCTTTCAATGATCGTCATTCCCGAATGCTTCTGTCGGGAATCTTCATGGGTGAAGGAACACCTAAAAGAAACGTCATACCCGCGAAAGCGGGTATCCAGTGGTTTATCGGCTGCGCGATTTTGGGGGACCTGGATTCCTGCCTGCGCAGGAATGACGGTATTGAGTGGGTGCAGTGCTGTTTTATGGAATGCCGGTCGATGAATGTTGTCCTATTTAAAACATCCGGGCCGATGATCCCGCTGATACCGATTTTCGGCTCAGGATATAATGCCGGGTTCATTAATCATCATCGTCATCGAGTTGTCCAGCCATGCCCATCATCATCCTGATTCTGATCATCCTAGCCGCCGTGTTAATCGGCTATGGTCTCGGGCGGCGACGTAAGCGCTTGCGTGAACAATTGATTACGGCACCCTTCGACCCGGCCTGGACGGCGATCCTGCAAGCAAACCTGAGCCTGTACGATCATCTGCCGGAAGAACTCAAACATAAACTGCACGGACTGGTGAACGTGTTTCTCCACGACAAGGTGTTCAGCGGCTACAACGGTCTTGAGATCGACGATGAAATTCGCATCACCATCGCGGCCCAGGCCTGTATGCTGGTGTTGAATCGGGGTGAGGAACTGTATCCCTCGTTGAAAAATATTTATGTGTATCCGGGCGCGTTTCGTTCGGATCAGGTGAGCTCGGACGGCCTGGTGCAAACCACGGAAACCATTACCCGTATCGGCGAGTCCTGGCATCGTGGGCATGTTGTGCTGTCCTGGCAACATTCGCGGGAAGGCGGACTGGATGACGATGACGGGCACAATGTGGTGTACCACGAGTTCGCGCATCAACTGGATCATGAGGACGGCGCCATCGATGGTACGCCGGTACTGGACGATGCACAAAGTTATCGCAACTGGCGCCGCGTATTCAGCGAAGAATTCCTGCAATTGCGCGAACGGGTGTCGGCGCACCGAGCTAGTTTCATCGATCCTTACGGTGCGGTGTCGGAAGGCGAGTTTTTTGCAGTGGTGACGGAGCTGTTTTTCGAACGGCCGCGGGAGATGGCGGAACGGCATCCGGAACTTTATGACGAGTTGCGCAAATTTTATCGGCTGGATCCGGGTGAGTGGGTATCCTGAACGGGAACTATTCGTGTTGGTGTTATTCTGACCTAAGATCGTCATTCCCGAATGCTTGTGTCGGGAATCTCCATGGGTCAGGGCATACCTGAAAAGAAACGTCATACCCGTGAAAGCGGGTATCCAGTGGTTGATCATCTGTGCGATGTTGGGGGAGACTGGATTCCTGCTTGCGCAGGAATGACAGTCCCGGGCGTTTGGGTATTTGTTCTGGTTTGATATGACATGTGCTGTGGGAGATTCCCGCCAGAAGCGCGCGGGAATGACGGGGCTTTCTATTTATTGTCGGGTCTGACCTTTTAACAATCGTCATTCCCGCGCGCTTGTGTCGGGAATCTCCATGGGTAAGGCCATACCTGAAAAGAAACGTCATGCCCGCGAAAGCGGGTGTTCAGTGGTTGATCATCTGTGCGATGTTGGGGGAGACTGGATTCCTGCTTACGCAGGAATGACGGTTCAGGGGCTTGCTTGTTTACTCTGGTTTAATATGACATGTGCTGTGGGAGATTCCCGCCAGAAGCGCGCGGGAATGACGGGGCTTTCTATTTATTGTCGGGTCTGACCTCTTAACAATCGTCATTCCCGAATGCTTGTGTCGGGAATCTCCATGGGTAAGGGCATACCTGAAAAGAAAAGTCATACCCGCGAAAGCGGGTATCCAGTGGTTGATCATCTGCACGCTGTTTTGAGTACTGGATTCCTGCCTGCGCAGGAATGACGGTTTCGAAGCGCACTGTTCAGTCCCGACCAGTTCCAATATGACCATTTCATGATGAAATTTTTAATCTTCACCAGCCAGTCCATTGATTAAGTCGTTTAAAGTCGACGTGATTCGTGAATCCGCCGCGTTGTTTTTAGTGATCGGCGGCGTTATGCTGAGCGCTGGTTTTTCGGAGGTGCGCCATGGCAAAACTGAATATCAACGGAAAGTCGGTCGACATCGATGTCGATGGCTCCACGCCACTGCTCTGGGTGTTGCGTGAGCAACTCGGGCTGACCGGTACCAAGTACAGTTGCGGCATCGGGTCTTGCGGTTCCTGTACAGTGCTCATCAACGATGAGGCGGTGCGTGCCTGCATCGTGCCCGTATCCACGCTCGACGCGTCGCAAAAAATCACCACCATCGAAGGTTTGTCCGAAGACAATAACCATCCCCTGCAACAGGCCTGGAAACAGCTCGACGTGCCCCAGTGCGGTTATTGCCAGCCGGGCATGATCATGAGCGCAGCGGCCTTGCTGAACAGCAACCCCGATCCCAGCGACGACGACATCGACAATGAGATCACCAACATCTGCCGTTGCGGCACCTTCAATCGCGTGCGCCGCGGTATTCATCTGGCCGCCGATATTGCCAGTGGTAAAGTGAAGGGGGAAGGCTGATGAGCAAACAAATCGAGTCTGTTTCACGTCGTGAATTCCTGATCCGCAGCACCGCTGTGGGTAGCGGTTTCGCGCTGGGCCTGTACCTGCCGCTGAACAGCGGTGGCCTGATGGCGGCCGAATCGTCCGAGGTGCCGGAAGTGAATGCCTGGGTGGTGATCGAGCCGGACGATACGGTCATCATTCGTATCGCCCGTTCCGAAATGGGCCAGGGTACGCTCACCGGTCTGGCGCAGATGGTGGCGGAAGAACTGGAATGCGACTGGTCGAAAGTCACGACCGAATACCCGACGCCGGGCCAGAACCTGGCACGTAATAAAGTGTGGGGCAGTTTCTCCACCGGCGGCAGTCGCGGCATTCGTGAAAGTCAGCATTACGTACGCAAGGGCGGCGCAGTGGCACGGCAGATGTTGATCGAAGCAGCGGCGGATCGCTGGAGTGTGCCGATGAGCGAATGTGCGGCGGCCAACAGTGTGATCACTCACAAACCCAGTGGACGCACCCTGCGTTACGGTCAGGTCGCGGCGGCGGCAGCGGATATGATCCCGCCGATTTCCGTGGAACTGAAAGATCCCGAAGACTGGACATTGATCGGCAAACCGGTCAAGCGCCTGGATACGGTGGACAAGCTCAACGGCAGCCAGGTGTTCGGTGCGGATCTGAAGCTACCCGGTATGCTCAATGCGACGATTAAAGCCTGCCCGGTGTTTGGCGGTAAAGTAAAATCCTTCGATGCCGGCAAGGTGAATAAAATGCCCGGCGTGCGCAAGGTCGTTAAGGTGGGCGACAACGCAGTGGCGGTGGTCGCCGATACCTGGTGGCAGGCGAAGACGGCGCTGGATGCCTTGTCCATCGAGTGGGACAAGGGGCCGAATGCCAAACTCAGTACCGCATCCATCGATGCCATGCTGGAAAAAGGCCTGAGCTCGGATAAAGATGTGTTCGTCGGTAATAAAAACGGCGATGTGAAAAAAGCATTGAAGGGTGCGGCGAAAACTGTCGAGGCGGTGTATCGCTATCCGTTCCAGAATCACGCGCCCATGGAGCCGATGAATGCGACCGCGCGCTGGAGCAAAGACAAATGCGAAGTCTGGTGCCCGACGCAGAACGGTGAAGCCTCGCTGGAAGCGGCGGCTAAAGCCGCTGACCTGCCGATCGAAAAGTGCGATGTGTACAAGATTCATCTCGGCGGCGGTTTCGGCCGACGCGGTGCGTTTCAGGATTACGTCACCCAGGCGGTGCAGATTGCGAAACAGCTGCCGGGTACGCCGATCAAGTTGCTGTGGACCCGTGAAGAAGACATGACCCACGGCCACTATCACCCCATCACCCATTGCAAACTCACTGCCGGGCTGGATAAAAAAGGCAGGCTGAATGGTTTGCATGTGCGCATCTCCGGACAGTCGATTCTGGCGGCGGTCAATCCCAACTGGATGCAGAACGGTGTGGATATGATTACCTTCCAGGGTTTCCATGCCGAAGGGGATCACGGCTTGGCTTACACCGTGCCGCATCTGCTGGTCGATCATGCCATGCGCAATCCACCGATACCGCCCGGTTTCTGGCGCGGGGTGAACATCAACCAGAATGCGATTTATATGGAATGCTTCATGGATGAAATCGCCCATGCGGTGGGCAAGGATCCTCTGCAGTTTCGGCGTGAACTGATGGCGAATCATCCCAGACATCTGGCGGTGCTCAATGCGGTGGCGGAAAAAGCCGGTTGGGACAAACCCGCACCGAAAGGCGTGCATCGCGGTCTGGCGGTGATCAAAACCTTCGGCAGTTATGTGGCCGCCTGTGCCGAAGTGTCGGTGAGCAAAGACGGTGTACTGAAAATTCATCGCATCGTTGCGGCAACCGATCCGGGTTATGCGGTCAATCCGCAACAGATCGAAGCCCAGGTGGAAGGTTCTTTCGTCTTCGGTCTGTCGGCCATGCTCTACGGCGAATGCACCATCAAGGATGGCGCGGTGCAGGAGAAAAACTTCAACAGTTATCCGTCCCTGCTGATCAGTGAAATGCCCGCGGTGGAAACCATCGTCATGCCGTCCGGTGGTTTCTGGGGCGGTATCGGCGAACCGACCATCGCAGTCGCGGCACCGGCGGTGTTGAACGGTATCTTTGCCGCCACCGGTAAACGCATTCGCAGACTGCCGTTGAAAGATACCGACCTGCGCCCGGCATAACCGTCATGCAGCATTACGGCAGCGATCAGGACATTCTGCACACCGCCCTGGGCTGGTTACAGCAGGGTCACGAAGTGCTGCTGGTCACCGTATTGAAAACCTGGGGATCGTCGCCGCGTCCGCCGGGGTCCTGGTTGATCATGCGCGACGATGGCCTGCTGGCCGGTTCCGTATCCGGTGGCTGTGTGGAAGAAGACCTGCTGCAACGCTATGCCGCCCGACAGTTCAGCGATACCTTACCAACCCGCATCGATTACGGCGTCAATCGGGAAGATGCGACCCGTTTCGGCTTGCCCTGCGGCGGTCGGCTTGAACTGCTTATCGAACAGCTCGATGATGCGCAGTCGGTGCAATCCCTGTTGCAGGCTTTGCAGGATGGCGAACTGATCGCGCGCCAGGTCGATTTACACAGTGGTTGCGTCACGCTGCAGGCCGCGCAGGTCGAACAGCACTTCGAATACACGCCAACCCGGGTCAGTAAAATTCTCGGACCGCAATGGCAAATGCTGTTGATCGGCGCCGGCCATCTTTCTCATTATGTATCTCAACTCGCACTGATGCTGGATTATCGAGTTGTGGTGTGCGATCCGCGAGACGAGTACGCACGCAGCTGGCAACTTGAGGGCAGTCAGTTCACGTCCCTGATGCCGGACGATGCGGTGCTTGAATATGCGCAACATCCACGTAGCATCGTGCTGGCTTTGACCCACGATCCCAAACTCGATGATATGGCCTTGCTCGATGCGCTGACCTCGCCGGCGTTTTATGTCGGCGCGATCGGTTCGAGTAAAAACTGTGCGGCGCGTCGCCGACGCCTCGAACAACTCGGTTTGAATGCGGCGCAATTGCAGCGCCTGCATGCGCCGGTGGGGCTGGCCATCGGCAGTCATACGCCGGCGGAAATTGCCGTTTCCATCCTGGCCGAGATCACCCAGCAGCGCAATGCGCTCAGTCCGCTCATGCAGCCCGCGGTAAACAGCCTGTGACGGCTGGACCGGTCGGCATCTTACTCGCCGCGGGACAAAGCCGGCGCTTCGGTGACAACAAACTGTTGCATCCGCTCATCGACGACACACCCATGTTGCTGGTCTCGGCACAAAACCTGGTCACGGCTCTGCCCGGTTCATTCGTGGTCATTCATTCATCCTTGCTGGATTATCGCGAGCCTTTGCAACAGCTGGGTCTGAACGTCGTCGTCAACACACAGGCGGAACGCGGTATGGGTAGCAGCATCGCCTGTGGTGTCGAAGCCGGTATTCATGCTGCGGGCTGGCTGATCGCACTGGCCGACATGCCGTTTATTCGCATCGATACCCTGCAACGGCTGGCTGATCGACTGCAGCAGGGGGCGGCGCTGGTGGCGCCTGAATATGATGGGCGGCGCGGGCATCCGGTCGGTTTCAGCCAGCGCTATAAAAATGACCTGCTGGAGCTGGATGGGGATGTGGGCGCGCGGCGGATTTTGTCCGGTCAGCGTGATGTGCTGGAACTTATACCCACCGACGATGCGGGCGTGCTGCGGGATATCGATATACGTGATGACCTGACGCCACAGCTTGCGAACCAGCGTTCACCTGCCGTCGATTGAAAACGGTCGATGCCCCCGCTTTGTCTGCGGCATTTCAAATCGCTTCATGGTTTAGGGTAAGATGATCCGCAGGGTATCGCCGGGTTTGCAGACGGGCGCAGCGAGATTTACAGATGATGAGTAGTCAATGAATTCGGATCAGTTCGACGACATCCCCGATGTGCGTGACGGCCTTACCCGCAAGGAGCGCATTGTCCTGTATTGCATTCATCAGTTGCAGAAAGAACGCAACGGCCGTAATGCACCCACAGTCATGCTCTATGGGCGCGTGCTCGAACATGTGGACATAAGCGAACAGGAATTGCAGCTGATTTTACAGCGCCTGTCGAACAGCAATCAGGGTGCGTTATGAAACAGATCATCAGCGTCGCGACCGAACGCCGCGAAACCCTGGTCGATATCACCGCCCAGGTGAAAGCTGTGATTCAGGCGAGCGGCATCGACAGCGGTATCGTCTCGGTGTATGTGCAGGGCGCCACCGCAGCGATTATGATCCAGGAAAACTGGGACCAGAGTGTGCAGACCGACGTGGTCAATTTTTTGCGCAAGATCATTCCCCAGGGTGTGTGGTTGCATGACGAACAGGACGGTAACGGTGATGCACATCTCAAGGCCGGGCTGGTCGGTCCATCCGAAACCATTCCTGTCATCGACGGCAAGCCGGGGTTATCCACCTGGCAGAATATTTTTCTCTGTGAATTCGACGGACCGCGGGCCGAACGTCATGTGGTGTGTACGGTGATTAAGGACTGATCGAGAGTATGAATACGTTTTTCTGGATTATCGGTTTACTTGCAGCGGTGATCATCGCGTTCTTCGTGTATGTGATCGGCAGTATGATGTTTATTTCGCAGATTACCCAGTTCAAGGTCTGGTTATCCGCAGAGTACGAGCACCTTGTCGAAGGCGTATCCATCGAAGAACTGCCCGGCGAGCCCGCGCCGACCGAACGTGAAGTGTCGAATACCGGTGATGTCGAAGGCAGTCAGGATATGCTGTTGCATGGCGACGGTACGGTAAAAGAGGGACGTCATGTATTCGATGGCGATCCCGGCCAGTCTGCCGTTGGTGTATTCAATCCCATGCGTCGGCAGTCGCATCTTTTTGTGGGCAATGAAGTCTTCGAATATACAGACGCAAAACAGGGAGCACGACTGGGTGCGTTTTCGGCACCGGGTTTCGATATGGTGGATTTTGTGTTACCCGTCAATGCGCATCTGATGATTATGGATGGCGCGATGGACGACTCGCCTTATCCATCTGAACGCCGACTGTGGCAGGCACGTTATGAAGGCCTGGAAAAACAGCTGATTTCCGATGATCCTTACTATGTGCATGCCCGAACCCCGAAAGTGTTTGTGTTCGATGATCCCGAGGAACAGATGCTGGTGTACTACGAAGGCAGTTTCGATTTTGGTTTCGGTGGCGACGCCTCGCGGCCGAAATTCAGTGTGTTGCGGTTGTACAATGCACAGCATCCGGAAGGTATCGATTTAATCGAGATTGGTTTCAAGGCGGGCACGGTGATCGAAGTTGAACGAGTCGACGATGCCTATATCATTACCACCGATCCGAGTCTGCCGCGGATGACGGAAAAGCCTCGTGCATCATTGCGCAAATGGAAAATTGTCTTCCACTAACCCGGCCTTAGAAACATGACATCATCGACTTCATTGAGCATGACCAGCGTCAGCGGCGAAGACATTCGCCAATACATCGATGATCTCGCCCGTTTGCGCATCGAGGTCTTCAGAGAATTTCCCTATCTCTACGACGGTGACCTGGCTTACGAAAAACAGTATCTCGAAAGCTATGTCAAATCATCGCGTGCAGTGGTGATTCTGGCCAAAGCCGATGACCAGGTGGTAGGCATGTCGACGGCGCTGCCGCTGGCGGATGAACCCGACGCATTCAAACAGCCGTTCCTGGACAAAGGCTGGGACATCACGCGAATTTTTTATTTCGCGGAATCGGTGATCCGCAAAGACTTTCGTGGCAGTGGTAGCGGCGCTAAATTTTTCGCAGCGCGGGAAGCCCATGCCAGAGCGGCGGGCGATTACGATGTGTGTTGTTTTGCGGCGGTGGACCGGCCTACGGATCATCCGTTGCGGCCGCAGGATTACCGGCCGCTGGATGGCTTCTGGGAACGACAGGGTTATGTGAAACATACGGAGTTACAGATGCGGCTGGCCTGGAAAGATATCGATGAGGCACAACAGTCGGAGAAATCCCTGACCTTCTGGCTTAAATCCCTGTAGCCTGGTGTGGCGGATTCATTTTTCTGTGTCATTGCGGTGACATAATCGAGCCTCCTGTAAGCGACAGTCATCCAGGAGGTTGTTTGTGAATTGCTTCCAGTTGTCGGGCCCAAACCATGTTTCATTATTGTGAGCGCACAAGTGACGGCTTCTGGGGCGAGCCGTTCAATGCCGTTACCAATCTTGCCTTTATCATCGCCGCACTGCTGCTGGCGGTTCGTTTTTACAAGCTGCGCCTGTCGGCGCGCAACGCTGTCGATGTCCTGCTGCTGATCGGCCTGCTGTTTGCCATCGGCATCGGCAGTTTCCTCTGGCATACCCTGGCTACACCCTGGTCGGCCTGGGCGGATGTTATGCCTATTCTGTTGTTCATCAGCGTTTACCTGCTGACCTACCTGATACGCATCGCCGCGTTCGGCTGGTCCCGGGTGCTGGGCGGGTTTGTCCTGTTCCATCTGTTCAATACCGGTTTGCAGATGCTGCTGCCCGCCGACACGCTGAACGGCTCCATTTTTTATTTGCCGACACTGGTCGCCCTGCTGATGATGGGGCTGTACAGTCGACGTCGGGAACATCCCGAGGCCGGCGGTCTGATGTTTGCCGGTGGTCTGTTCATCCTGTCGGTGCTGTTGCGCACGCTGGACTTTTCCCTGTGTGTCATCTGGCCGGTCGGTACCCACTTTATCTGGCACCTGTTGAATGCGTATCTGCTGTTCGGTCTCACCGGCCTGGTGATGAGGCATATTGCGACAGTGCGGCGTTATCCTGACCCGGCGGTCTCGTAATGCAAAGTCGTTATCGCGTGGCCGGCTTATGGCTGGAATGGCTGCTGATATTTATTTCCCTGCCGCTGGTCATCTTCCTGGAGGTGATTCCGGTCAGCAAACTGATCTGGTTGATCGTGGTGTTGATCTACACCTCCGCGCAATACCTGAAAAGCCGCCCCGTCATTGCCGGTTACTCGGCGGATTTCAGCGGCGGCAGGCTGGCCTTGCGCATGCTCATCATCTGTATCGGTTTATTCGGTCTGGCCTACCTGGTCGATCCCGCACAGTTTCTGTTGCTGCCACGGCAACAGCCGTTGTTGTGGATATTGATCAGCCTGCTGTATCCACTGGTATCCGCCTTGCCCCAGGAGTTTGTTTACCGGCGCTTTTATTTCTGGCGTTACCAGGTCCTGTTCAAACAGGATCGCGGTTTGCTGTTGAGTTCGATGCTGTTATTTTCGTTTTTACATATCGTCTACGACAACACCCTGGCGGTGCTGCTGACCCTGGCCGGTGGCTATCTGTTTGCATCCAGTTATGCACGCACGCGCAGCCTGTTCCTGCCCTGGCTTGAACATGCCGTCTATGGCGTGGTGATTTTCACCTCGGGGCTGGGTCGCTTTTTTTACGAACCCATGTATTGAGCCGTTTGGGTATACAGGCAGCGACCGGTTTAAGGTCGCTGCCCGGGTATCAGCCCAGTTTGAGCGAAGTTACCGTGCAGGATTCGGAGGTGTCGTTCTCGACTACCAGCGTCGCTTTGCGGAAGAAATTGAATTCCGTTGCGGTGACGATGGAATAGGCACCCATCAGTCGACCGATAACCAGGTCTCCGTTGTTCAGCTTCGGTAGCAGAATGTCTTCGGCCACTACGTCGATACTGTCGCAGGTGGGTCCGGCAAGTACCGACGGAAAACGTTCGCCATCGCCGTGCAGGGCGTCGATCGGATATTTGCCGTGGTCGAACACGTTACCGCTGTAGGAACCGTAGATACCGTCATCCAGGTAGTACCAGATTTTACCGTCGCGCTCCGCCTGGCCCATCACCGACGAGACCGAGGTCACCGCCGAGGCGACAATGAAACGACCCGGTTCCGCGATCACTTTCACTGTATCCGGCAGTTCCGCCAGGGCGTCGCGAATCGGCGCACAGAAGTCGTCGATGGCCGGTACGTCGCCGTGGTAATCGAACGGGAAACCGCCGCCGATATCGATGGTGCTCAATGCCGGCAGGTCGAGTTCGATGCAACGTTGCATGATCGCCCGGCAGGCTTCGATGGCCTGCACGAATTTACCCGGCTGTGCGGTTTGTGATCCGACATGAAACGACAGTCCCCTGATGTGGATGCCCAGGTCTTTGGCGCGTTGCATGATTTCAATCGCCGCATCGGGGCTGCAACCGAATTTTTTCGACAGGTCTGCGTAAGCGTCGCTGTTGCGAAAGCTCAGTCGGACCAGCAGCTCCGCCTGGTGGCGATAGGCAATAAACTTTTCCAGCTCGTTCAGGTTGTCCACCACGAACACGTTACAGCCGTAGTCCAGCGCATGGCGAATATCGCTGTCGCGTTTAATGGGGTGGGTGTGGATGGTTTTTTCCGCAGGTACACCGGCGGCCTGCACCATGTCCACTTCGCCACTGGATGCCAGATCGAAACTGGCGCCTTCCTGCAACAGGGTGCCGACCACCGCCGGATGCGGCAGCGGTTTCAGTGCGAAGTGCAGGGTGACGCCGGGTAGCGCCCGGTGCAGGGCCTGGTACTGTTCGCGTACGCGATCGCAGTCGATGATCATCAGTGGCGAACCGTGCAGGGCGACCAGGGACTCGATGCGCCGGGTTTCATTGTCGGCGTGCAACGCCTCCAGCTCAACGCGGATTTCGGCAGGTAATTCTAAAGGAGTAACCGACATGGACATGCTCCAGGGTTGTTGATACAAGGTTTTTAAAACGATTGCATGGTCAACGGATTTCGTTGTGCAAGCCGTGCCCCTGGATAGTTGGATCTAAAGCCTTGCCGCCGGGTTGGCGATGTACCCTGTGTCGCTATCAACAAGAAGTGCGCGGATGATAAGGAAATGCGCGCTGCTGCATAGCGATATTTTTTGATCGTCAGTAATAGATTTATTGATCGAGACCCGATGATGGCCTGGGCGCCGGGTCAGGCGAGTCCGTATCGCGACCGAACAGTCGAGCGGCGTTGCCATAAGCCAGATGATGGCGCAGCGCTTCGGGGAGTTGCCCCAGCCAGGCTTTGATGTCGTCCACGGCACCATCGAAATGCTGCCAGCGTCCAGGGCTGAAGGTGTCCACGCCGATCAGAAAACGTCCCGGGTAGCGGTTGAACAGTTCGTACCAGTCGTCCGCGAGCATGCCGCCCGGCGCGATGCGCCGATCCCGCACCGACACATCCACATACAGCCGCGGATAACGTTGCAGGTAGTCGGCGATCAGGTCGGGGTAGGGGAAGGTGCCGGCATGGGCCCAGATAACGACCTGATGTGGTGACCATTCATACACGGTATCGATCACCGCCGGATCGGCGTGCAGCATCAACGGCAGACGATACTCGCCGGCCAGTTCGATCATGCGTTTGAACACCGGGCCGTGACGGTCGGCGGCAAACAGATGCAGCTCGCCGATGGCGCGCCAGCCGCCGTGCTTGAGTTGAGCTTCGATGCGTGCCGGCAACTGCTCGTCCCGATACCAGTTCATCTTGTCCTGCCAGGTCCGATAGGCGCCGAGCATGGGCAGGACGCGTTCAGGTGCCTGGCGGTGCAGGTCCATGGCGAGTTGCGGCGGTGAACTGGTAACCAGTGCCTGTTGAATGTCATTGTTCTGTAATTTCTGAATGACCTGCTCAGGTGTGAATTGTTGCGCATGTTCCCGGTTGTAATGCAGATGTGCATCGAACAGGGACTGAGCCTGAAGCGGATGATTGATCAGCAACAGGCTGAGACTAAACAGTATCGGTGGAATCGAAATGTGCATCAAAACGGTCATGAACTGAGCCTGGTCAATAAAACCGCGCATGTATTTGCGCGCGGGTGATTAAACTGGTTATGCTGAGCATATCGATGAACGTTGCCCCCGTCTATGTGCAGAGGATTTGTTATGGATACCCTGGTCACCACGCAATGGCTAGCTGATCATCTCGATGACCCGGACCTGGTGCTGCTCGATTGCACCGTGGTCACCATGCCGGAAGATAACGGTGGATTTCACAATGTCAGCGGTCGCCCGGATTACGAACTGGGCCACATCCCCAACGCGGGGTTCGCCGATTTGCTCGAAGATCTGTCAGACACCACCGGTGAGCTGGAATTCATTCTGCCCACACCGCAACAGTTTTGCGCCGCAATGGAACGATTGGGCGTGGGCGATGAATCGAAGGTGGTGCTATACGACACCAACTACACTGGCTGGGCCGCGCGGGTCTGGTGGATGTTGCACTGGGTGGGTTTCGACAATGCGGCAATATTGAACGGTGGTATGAGCGCCTGGGCGGCCGAGGGCCGAGCCCTGTCGCTGGATAAGGTAGAACGTCCACCCGGGCAGCTTACGCCGCATCCCCGTCCCGAAGTCATGGCCGATCGTGACGAGGTACTGGCAGCGCTGGACGACGCAAGCGTGCTGCTCATCGATACCCTGCCGGAAGCCTTCTATCGCGGTGAAGTCACCATGTATCATCGCCCGGGACACATACCGGGTGCCGTCAGCATCAACGGTTTCCGCCTGTTCGATCACCATGGCCAGTTCCATGACGATACGCAGCTGGCGGCCATGCATGATTTTGCGAAAGACCGGCGCATCATCACCTATTGCGGCGGCGGTATCGTTGCTTCCAGCGAAGCGTTTGTGCTGAACCGGCTGGGTTTCAGTCATGTTGCGGTGTATACCGCATCCTTACAGGAGTGGAGTGCTGATCCGAGTTGTCCACTGGTGACCGGCGATCAACCCTGAACGGATATGACCTTTCCTGTTCGGGATAGCGGATAAATGCGCAGGATTGAATCGGTCAAACTGTGAAACAGGCCGATTTCACCCGGGGTATTCGGCGCCGGCATCGGATATACTAGCACTCAAAAGGACTGAACAGGGACAGGCCATGCTCACTCAAGCGGAACGTCAGACACTCAGAAAAAAACTCACCGCCTACGAAGGTCAGGTCGACCATATGTATCTGGATACCGCGGGTTATGTCACCGTGGGTGTCGGTCACATGATGGCTGACGTCAGTGCAGCACAGAAGCTGCCGTTTCTCGATGCCAAGGGCAAGCATGCTTCGGCGGCGGACATCAAGGTTGATTACGATGCAGTGAAAAAGCAGGCTCCGGGACGACTGGCGGTATTCTATAAACGCTTCACCAAACTGCATCTGGCGCAGGCGGAAATCGATCGACTGACTAATCAGCACATCGACAGTTTTTACAAAGAGCTGAAAATCATCTACAAAGACTTCGACAAATTTCCCTCGGAAGCCAAACTGGCGTTGATGGATATGATCTTCAACCTGGGTATGACCAACCTGAAAAATCGCTGGCCCAAATTCAATAAGGCCGTGCAGGCTAAAGACTGGGCTGCGGCGGCAAAAGAATCCAACCGCAAGGCCCCCATTTCAGCGGCGCGCAATCAGTATGTGCGTGATCTGTTCAATCAGGCCGCTGCCGCACCGGCGCCGGCAAAAGCGAACCCCTGAGGCGTATTCGGGTCTCTATGGCATGATGATCAACAGCCGTGTCTTAAAATCCCTTGCCCTGCTGGTGCTGCTGTTGAGCAGTACAACCGCCTGCGCCGACAAATCCACCGCTGATAAATCGTCCGGTCATGCCGCTTCAGTGTCATCGGTGCAGATTTATCCCGGCTTCGAGCTGGGTAATTTACTGGCCGATCCGCAGTCGATCGGAAGTCAGGCAGAGGTCGGGCGCCTACTGGCCCGTCCCTGGTATGCCGCCGTCGAGGTCAGTGCCGCTGGAGGCAAGGCCCAACAACCCATCGATAATTGCAAACAGTATCTCAGTGCACACGATCAGCATCTGCAGCCGGTTAAGGAATTCGAACGCGCCGCCTACCAGGAATTCGGTTTGATGTGTCTGGCGGCACGGGACATCATTCAGGCCGAGCCGGCGACAGAAAATTACCTGCAGGATTTCAAACTGGATCAGTCCGCGCCGCAACAATTGCCCAAACAACTGGCGTTGATGATTGCCGAAAACGAACAGCAGCGCATGATGAACAATGACAAGCTGCAGTTCTGGTCGCAGGTGGAAGCGGCGAAGCTGACGTCATCTAAAGATCATCATGCGGTGTATACCACCGATGGCGCTGAGCAGACATTGAGTCTGCTGGCCTCTGGCGACTTTAACAGTGACGGTATTAATGATCTTCTGCTGACGTCGCGAGATCGTGTCAGCGGTGGCAGTTACAGTGGTATGCGCATGTGGCTGATTACGCGTTCCGATGATCAGGCAAAGATTCGTATCATTAAAACCTATCAGGCGCTTTAATTTCTTTTTGTCGCCCATTCTACAATCAAACTTTTTTCAATCTTTCAAACTGTTTCCACTGGTCTTTAGTTAATTCCGGAAAAAATCCCAAACCATTTAATAATGTAAACATATGCCCATGTAGATTTCATCTGGCATTGCTTGTTATTGACGCGCTTTCCCTGATAATGACCGGCGAGGCGAGTTTCAGTTGGAGGATCTACTGGTGTGAATTAAAGCTGGTATGAATTAAAGCTTGTTTTTCATACGGCTCGCCTCGTTTATAACAATTCAATACAACAAATGAGGATGTTTAAATGAAATATAAAAGTCTGTTTTTTTCATCGGGATTGATTTTATCAGCGTTGTTTGCAAGTGCCCCTGCCCAGGCGGTGGTGGACAATAACGCCGCACAGGTATTGTTGCGTAGCAGCTGTACCGAAAACGGTGCCACCATCGATAACTGTTTCGATGATCTGAATACCTTGAATACCTGGATCTGGAGCACCCGTTATCCTTCTCCGGTCGCGCCTCTGGATGTGCAGGTCGGGCCGGGTACATTTACCGGTCAGTTTTCCTGTACCGGTAGCGGCTTCGTCAGTATTCATGGTGCGGGCATGGGGAATACGATCATTCAGAACGGCTCGTCACCGATTTCCACAACGCAATGTGTGAATCTGGTATTCGCCGATATGACCTTGAAGAACACGGGCAATCTGTTCGGTGTGCGCAACGCAGGAGGTACCACGGTCTGGCATAACGTGGAAATCATCGGTCTGGGTTATGCCTGGTTTGATACGCCGGGTGGTTGCAGTGGCGCGCCGGGGACTCATTACTGGTTCGGTAGTCGCATCACAACCGAGACTACCGCGGCGAATTCGTCCACTGCGTACTTCAATGCCTGTGATCATACCTGGTTTTACGGTTCCGAAATTACTGCCAAAGGCTCTGTCGGTTCCTCCACACCGCTGGTCGCCGTCGGCGGCGAAGTCCATGTGTACGGATCAAATATTCGTGCGCTACCGGATAGTGGTGCAGTGATGAGCAAAGTCACCGCTGTGACCGCAACCAATACGGCGGAGATTCATATACATGGTACTGGTATCGATGTCATTAGCGACGCGGCTAACAACATCGTGGCACTGGAGGCGAGCAATGGCGGTACCATCCATGCCAATGAATCGTCGTATGTGATGAAGACCAGTGGTGGAACGAAGACGCGTGTGTTGAATAACGGTGGTAACATCATGGCACCGTATCAATGGCAGGTGGGTGCGACACCGCCGGCGATCAATTCCGTATCCGGTTACGATACGGTGATCTATACCAGCACCGGTGACGGTCATCCCCATTTCGCGGTGTATGACTCGTCCTGTCCCGGCGACTGGTACGACATCAATACCAGTAGCTGTCTGTAAGCGCCTGTGTGTTGGGGCCGGTGATGACTTCGTCGTCACCGGCCCTTTTTTATGGACGCAACCAGGTCATCGTACAACATGTGATAGACCTGGTGGTGCGGGATGCGAAGAGTCGGCGAATATCTGTGTATCCCGTATAATGTATCCATTGCCTGAATTTTCTCGGCCTGGATATCGAGCATGAATGACCCCGTCAAACCTGATCCCGACCCGCATCATCAACTGGAACCTGTCGATTCCCGCCGTGAGTCGAATCCCTGGCGCACCTTCAGTATTCTACTGCTGGTGCTGATTCTGTTGACTGCTACCGGTTACTGGGTGTTTAGCCGTTACCTGTTCCCGGATGCGTTCACGCCGGTCGAACTGAATACCCGTGAACAACAGCAGCTGGATCGTAAACTGGAACGCGTTGCCGGCAATGCGGCGCGGGTTTCTGCGGCCTCGGAAGCGGCGCCGTCCACGCCGCTGGAACCGGAACCCTACAGTGAAGAGGGTGCCAGCCGGGAGATTCATTTCAGCGAGAAAGAACTGAATGCGCTGCTGGCGAAAAATACTCATCTGGCCAGTAAACTGGCGATCGATCTCTCTGACAATCTGGCCAGTGCCAAAATGCTCATCGATCTTGATCCGGATATGCCCTTTGTCGGCGGCAATACCTTGAAAGTAACCGCCGGCATGGAACTCAAACTGCTCGATGGTCGACCTCAGGCGATTCTCAAAGGCGTCAGTCTCTGGGGCGTGCCCTTGCCCAATGCCTGGCTGGGCAATATGAAAAACCGTGACCTGATTGAAGAGTTCGGCGAGTCGGGTGGATTCTGGCAGGCCGTTGCCGCGGGCGTGGACAGCATCGAGGTCAGGCAGGGCGAGTTGCATATCCGACTCAGGGAATAGCGGCGCACATCATTGCGCCGGCGACACTGTGACTGATGCTGTCCGGTCTCGGTATGATCGGCCTGCAACGCCGAGTACGCGACAAATGCTGAATTCACTGCTACACAATAGACAGGGATCGAAGCTCGGGTCTCGTTGCAGCCCGGGCCGTTTTATCGACCGGCTGATCAGGCGGTGTTTTCAGTGAACGGTCGCGTTGTGAAATTATTCAGGTTCGGTTCGGCGACAGGGTCGGACACTATTTAAAAAAAGAATGACTATGAGTAAATTGCTTAGCCAGTGGATGCCATCCGAGGCGGCCATCAACCTGGTTAAACTGAATGGCATTACCGACGCTCAGATCGAGCAGACCGTCGCCTATCTTAAAAATCGTACCGAGCTGGAAGACATCGATGATGTCGACGGTTACGACAACTGGAACGCCTTCTTCATCATGTTCTGCATCAAGGCCAACAAGACGCCCGGCGAAGAGCCGGGCCCCCGGTCACACTAGGTCTTCAATCGGCATAAGGATAATCGGTGTAGCCTTCGGCGCCGCCGCCGTAAAAGGTATCCTGATTGGCCGGGTTGAGCGGGACGTCCTGCTGCAGTCGATGCACCAGGTCCGGATTGGCGAGAAACGGTACGCCGAAGGCGACCAGGTCGCAGTCCCCCTGTGCCAGGGCAGTGATCGCACGCTGTTTGTCATAGCCGTTGTTGGCGATGTAGGTGCCGCCGAAGGTATCGCGCAAGGCACGATAATTCACGGTCGGCGCCTTGCCGGTCATGTCGCCTTCCAGGATATGCAGGTAGGCGAGTCCGCGCGATTTGAGTTCGCTGACAAAATATTCGAAATGGCTTTGTGGATCTGAATCACTCATATCATTGAAACTGTTTTCCGGTGTCAGGCGTAGCCCGACACGGTTGGCAGGCCATTCTTTGCACACCGCATCCAGGATTTCATTGAGAAAACGCAGCCGGTTTTCCAGGCTACCACCGTATGCATCGTCACGGCGGTTGCTGCCGTCGCGCAGGAACTGATCGATCAGGTAACCGTTGGCACCATGGACTTCGACACCGTCGAATCCGGCGGCACGCGCATTGGCTGCGGCCTGTTGAAACTGTTGTACCACTCGTTTGATGTCGTCCACACTGAGTGCTTGCGGTTCGACAAAGTCCTGCAGCCCCGTGTAGGTGAATGCCTGACCTTCGGGCCTGATGGCCGATGGCGCCACCGGCAGGGCATTGTCCGGCAACAGGCTGGGATGGGAAATACGTCCGCAATGCCAGAGCTGAATGAAAATGCGTCCGCCTTCGGCATGTACGGCATCGGTGACCGCTTTCCAGCCGGCGATCTGTTTGTCGCTATAGATGCCCGGCGTCGCCGGATAACCCACTGCATCGCGGGCGATCGGTGAGCCTTCGGTGATGATCAGTCCGGCACTGGCGCGCTGTGTGTAGTAGGTGACGGTGAGTTCGTGTGGTGCGTCGTCCTGGTCGGCACGGTTACGGGTCATGGGTGCCATCACCAGGCGATTGGGCAGTTGCAGATCGCCGAGCGAATAGGGGGAAAACAGATCGTTGCTCATGAAACAGGCTCCTGTGGTCGACTTCAATCGATATCAGTGTAGTGTGACTGGCATTAACGCAATTGGTTTTATCGGATTCTAACCGTGCTGGTTGAGTATCGCATGCTGAATCGCGCGTTGATTGCCACATCGATACATGTCATGAAATGTTAATCTTCGAGTCGATAATATGAATCCGAGTGTCGGAGGCGGCCATTTTTCTTTATAATTCGACCATCTTCGCACAAGGTCTGTTATGACACCCATTGTCTCAATCAAAAACCTCAGCAAGACTTACGCCGGTGGCTTCAACGCACTGAACAACATTACCCTGGACATTCAGCCCGGCGAAATCCTTGCACTGCTCGGCCCCAACGGCGCCGGTAAGACCACCCTGATATCCACTATCTGCGGGATCGTTAACGCCAGTTCCGGTACGGTGACCGTGGATGGTTACGACAATGTTGCAGAATACCGCGAAACACGTCGGCGAATTGGTCTGGTGCCACAGGAACTGACCGTAGGCGCGTTCGAAAAGGTGTGGAATACCCTGTGTTTCAGCCGCGGTCTGTTCGGCAAGAAACCGGATGCCGCCTATCTGGAACAGTTGCTCCGGGACCTGTCCCTGTGGGACAAGCGTCGCAATATGTTGATGACCTTGTCCGGCGGCATGAAGCGTCGGGTGCTGATCGCCAAGGCGCTGGCCCACGAGCCGAAGGTGCTGTTCCTGGATGAGCCCACCGCCGGTGTGGATGTCGAACTGCGTAAGGACATGTGGGCATTGGTCGAACGTCTGCGCCAGTCCGGCGTCACCATCATTCTCACCACCCATTACATCGAAGAAGCGGAAGCCATTGCCGATCGGGTCGGTGTCATCAACCAGGGTGAGTTGTTGCTGGTCGACGACAAACATGCATTGATGCACAAGCTGGGCAAGCGCCAGCTGGTCATCGAACTGGAAGCAGTGCTGCAGCAGTTGCCCGAATCGCTGGCCGACTGGCCGCTTGAGCTGTCCGATGAGGGCGTGCACCTGACCTACACCTATGATCCGCATAAACAGCATACCGGTATCCATCCGTTGTTGCAGGCGGTGCAGGCGAGTGGACTGGTCATCAAGGATGTGCAGACGTTGCAAACCAGTCTGGAAGAAATTTTTGTCAACCTGGTAAAGAAAACCGCATGAATTATTACGCCATCCGCGTCATCTACAAGTACGAAATGAAACGCGCTTTTGAAACCATGGCGCAAAGTTTTGCCTCGCCGGTACTGACCACGGTACTGTATTTCGTGGTGTTCGGTTCGGCGATCGGTACTCGCATCGATTCGGTGGAAGGCGTGACCTACGGTTCCTTCATCGTACCGGGTCTGGTGATGCTGGCCATTCTGACACAGAGCATTGCCAATGCCTCATTCGGCATTTACCTGCCCAAGTTTACCGGGACCATCTATGAATTATTGTCAGCACCGGTATCGTTCGTGGAAATTCTGATCGGTTATGTGGGTGCCGCGGCGACAAAATCGCTGATCATCGGTCTGGTTATTCTGGCGACGGCAGGCTTTTTCGTGCCGCTGCACATCGAACATCCCTGGATGATGCTGGGCTTTTTATTGCTGACCTGTATTTCGTTCAGTTTGTTCGGGTTTATTATCGGACTCTGGGCAACCAGCTTCGAGAAACTGCAACTGGTGCCCTTGCTGATCGTGACGCCCCTGGTATTCCTCGGTGGTACCTTTTATTCGATCAATATGCTGCCACCGGTGTGGCAGACCGTGAGTCTGTTCAACCCGGTGGTGTATCTGGTTAGCGGATTTCGCTGGAGTTTCTTCGAAGTGGCGGATGTCAGTGTGATGCTCAGCCTGGTGATGGTGTTGCTGTTCCTGTCCGCCTGCCTGGTCATGGTGTGGTGGATGTTCCGCACCGGCTACCGGATCAAGCAATAAGGTAATACCTATACTTCGGCGTTGTGATACACGTTCTGCACGTCGTCCAGATCGTTCAGCATATCCAGAAACTTTTCAAACTGTTCCAGGTCTTCGCCGCTGACGGGTGTAGTGGTCTGCGGCAGAAACTGAATCTCATCCACATCGAAATCGATCTCGCCGAAAGCGTCGCTGAGTGCGGTCTTGGCCTTGAAGAACTCAGTATGCGGGGCGAATACGGTGATCTTGCCGTTTTCGTTTTCGATGTCGGTAACGTCCACGTCAGCTTCCATCAGCGCTTCCAGTACCGCCTCTTCATCATCATGTGAGAAAACCAGAATTGCGCAATGATCGAACATGTGGCTGACACTGCCTTCGGTGCCGATCTTGCTTTTGGTCTTGGTGAAACACTGACGCACGTCGCCGAAGGTGCGATTGGGGTTGTCGGTCAGGCAGTCGACGATCACCATGCAGTTGCCGGGGCCGAAGCCTTCGTAACGGGCGACCGCAAAATCTTCGCCATCGCCGCCTGTTGCTTTGTCCAGGGCTTTTTCGATGACATGGCTGGGTACCTGGTTCTTCTTGGCTCGGTCGAGCAGGCTGCGCAGGACCAGGTTGCCGTCCGGATCAGTGCCTCCGGATTTGGCGCAGACATAGATTTCGCGGCTGAGTTTGCTGTAAATCTTCGCCTTGGCATCGGAGGTTTTGGCGATGGATTCTTTTCGATTCTGATAAGCGCGACCCATAACTTCGGTTCCTGAACATAACGAGGGTCGGCATTTTACTAAATAATGCGGGGTGGGGGCTAGAGTTTTGCAATACCGGCCGGGACGACAGGCGTGGGGACGCAATGCTGCGGTCAGCCGTCCCGACCGGATTCAGCGGATACACGGCATCAGGCGATGTATCCGAAGCCGGGTCCTTACTTGGATTTGGCTTTTTCCTGACCGGCAGCGGGAGCCATTTTGGTCACGTCTTCACCGGTGATCGGGCTCTTTGTGGAGTCGCCGGTCATCTGGTCCTGCTTCTTCTTCCATTCCTGGTAATTCATGCCGGATTTTTCAACATCCTGGCAAGTCGCCATTTCCTGCTTGCTCAAGCTGGAAGGGCAGTCGGCATAAGCCATGCCGGTTACAAACAAACCACACACGATAGCGATGATGTTTGATTTCATTTTGTTTCCTCATTTTTCAAGTTAGGTGTTTTAAAACACGGTGCACATGGTATGACCAATTATTTTTCGAGTGTTAGTTCTAACTTGTATAAATGGGAGGCCATTCACAATTAGTTCATAGTGGGAATCAGGGTTTGAATTTTGTGAGCGAATTAATTTTTCGTTAACGGTGAGAGGATTATAAATGCGCAAGCGCAAAGCTGCGTTTGCCTTATATATGCTTTAAATGATAAAGCGCACGGGTGAATGAATATGTTCATTCACCCGTGTCGTGTTATTAACGCCGTGAGTTGCGACGTCTCCGAGTGGCTATGAATGCAAGTCCCGATGCAAATAACCAGATGGAGGCGGGTAAGGGCACTGCGTTGTATTCAAGATTGTCCAGCAATACCGGCGTGTCTATACCCTGGCGACGCGCGGTGATGTATGCAATATTGCTGCTCATGCTGCTGATCGACAGTGTCTGTACATCATTCAAAAGCAGGCTACTGGTGTTGACCTGGCCAATCAATGTATCACTGGCATCATAAGCCGCAAGCACACCCAGCCCGACATCTTCTGAAGGCAGGTTGTTCGGGTCCTGATAGCCGATAAAATCCAGTGCGACATAATCGGTGGCTGTTGCAAAGTCCACCCGCATTTCACCGATTAACCAGTCATAGGGAAACAGTTGTACCGGATCGACGTTAAAGATACGCGTACCGGTACTGGCATTGAGTGCTGCATCGACGCTGCTCGCCTCGGTGGAGTAAATCTGAGCCGCAATACTGCCGCCGTCGATGAGTGTACCCACTGCAGACAGGGTGACGCCGGACCAGGCATGGCTGATATCGGTGCCGGCCGCATAGTCGTCGGGATCGATTTGAACAATGACGGCGTGACTGGTAGCGGGAACGGCGAGGCTGGCGAGCAGGGGTAAGGCGATTTTCATTTTCATAGTATCCTCCTGGATTGATGTCCTGATTTAATATGCATCTGCATGTGCCCGATGCGCGGCATTGAGAATCACGGCATGCGAAGCGGCACAAACTGAACCAGCAGTTTACTTACGCACCCAGAGCAGCTGTTTGTCGCTTTCGTTATAAATGTGCAGGCCGTTTCTAAAGGCTTCGAAACGGTAGTTATAAAAATCCGTCGGCGGTTCGAAGGCGAGAATGCGATTGCCGCGAACCTGCCACCAGCCGCGATCCTGACCGCCCTGGCTCAAACCCGAAACGCCATCGCCGGTGATGCCCACATAACCGGATGTGGAGAACACACCGTCCTGTTGCAGATGAACACTGCTCTCACTGTAACTGGAAATGCCGCCGGCATAACCGCCGTCGTAACTGCTGCTGGTGGTATAACTGCCGATCACCAGCGGCGGATGACTCGCCGGCGCAAACCTGACCTGTTTGATCAGGCGGCCGATATAGGCTTTGTGCTTCAGTGCATCCTGGCTATCCTGTACGCGCACAAACAGGCTGAGTTCCGGTTTGCTAATCACCATCAACCAGTCGCTGGACTGGTTCTTCACATGTACGCTGGCTACATTGGCGCCGGCGATTTTTTCCATTTTGATCTGGCTGATGTACTGCACCGCATTGAAGGCGTTGAGCAGATCGGTGAGTACCGCTTTGGGTTCCAGCGTGGGCACCACGCCGACCAGGATCTGAAACGTTTTGTCATCACCCATGGCGACCATGTCCACCGGCTGTAGATAGCGGTGTGCAGTGTTATCGGGAATGGGTAAGGACGCAATGGCGCCGGGAGTACTCACGTTGGCGGCAATAGCCGGAGCGGGTAGAAGGAGGGCCGTGGCCAGCAGC
>CBDULQ010000024.1:0-23484 GCA_965368115.1 uncultured Gammaproteobacteria bacterium
CACCACCGGACAGGTCAACCCCTGGGGCTTCTGGGTCTGGCTGCATGTACTGGTCGGCATCACCTGGATCGGCCTGCTCTACTACTTCAACTTCGTTCAGGTGCCGGCTGTCGCCAAAGCACTGGGTGAAAAAGACAGCGGCGGCCCCGGCCCTGCTGCCATCAATAAATATGTCGCACCCAGTGCATTGCTGTGGTTCCGCTGGGCTGCCGTCGCCACCTGGCTGACCGGCGCACTGGCGCTGGAAGCCATGCACACCGCTGACGGCTCCGGCGTGGTCGCCGCTTTCACCTTTGCTGAAGGTTACGCCATCATCGGTACCGGCGCCTGGCTGGGCACCATCATGTTGTTCAACGTATGGGTGCTGATCTGGCCGAACCAGAAGAAAATTCTGGGCCTGGACGGTAAAGAGCATAGCCCGGAAGCCATCGCCGGTGCGAAGAACGTTGCACTGCTGGCATCGCGTACCAACACGCTGCTGTCGATTCCGATGATTCTGGCCATGACTGCACAGGCACATAGCCTGCCTTTCTAAAACTGGCTAAAACTCCGAAAAAAAGCGGCAAGCTTCGGCTAGCCGCTTTTTTTTGCTACACATTTCCACTCATCTTCAACTATTCTTTTAATTATCCTTTCTTAACCATTACGCGCCACACCCGGTCAGTTCAGAAAAAGGGATAGCGACTCATGGGGAATCCGTTCCGGACAGCATACCAGGCACCCGCAAAGGCATGGTGGACAAGCCTTGGCATATTGCTGATTGTAACGGCGATCATACTCACCACTGCAGTACAGGCCGGCCGTAAAGTCGTGTATCGCGTTGGCGTGGTACCGCAATTCGAAATTCGTAAAATTCACGATGCCTGGGAGCCCCTGTTACAGGAACTCGAAAAACGGACAGGCTATCGATTCGATCTACAGGGATCGAAGTCCATTGGTGAATTCGAAAAACAGTTCCTGGCCGGTCAGTTTGATCTGGCTTACATGAATCCCTATCACCTGATCATGGCCAACAAAGCCCAGGGCTATCAACCCATACTGCGCGATCTGGGCAAAAAACTTCAGGGTGTACTTGTCGTCGCTAACGACAGCAACATCACCGACATCGGCCAGCTTAGCGATCAGAGGATTGCGTTTCCCTCACCCAATGCACTAGGCGCATCGCTATTGATGCGCGCAGAACTGCACGACCAGTTTGGACTCGCATTCGAACCCCTGTATGTAAAGACCCACGACTCCGTTTACCTGAACACCGTACTCGGCCAGACTGCAGCCGGTGGTGGCATCGAAAAAACCCTGCAGGCGCAAAACACACAAATACGCGCCAGACTCCGGGTGATTCATAAAACACAACAGGTTAACGCTCATCCGATTGCCGTACACCCTCGACTGCCGGACGATGTAATACACACGGTGACCCGGGCTTTTATCGAATTAAGCCATACACCAGGCGGACGCAAACTGCTAAGTGAAATCCCGATTGAAAACATCGGCACCGCGCAAATAAGCGATTATGCCGATTTGTCAGCCATGCGCCTGGAGCGTTTCTATCAGCCCGCACCATGAACCTGAATATCTACACCAAGCTACTGCTTCCTTCGTTGCTCGCGTTCATCGTGTTTACTCTGGGCATGCATTTCATCTGGGCGCCGAACCACATCGACAATCAGAAACAGCAGTATCTACACAACCAGCGTGACGCGGCCGTCACCATGGCCCCGGAAGTCGTACGCAGTTTACTGGCTTACGATTTTGCCACTCTCTATGCCTTTCTCGATGAACAGAAACTACGTCATCAGAACCAATGGCTGGCGATCGATGTATTCGACGAAAACAATAAGCGTCTCTACCCTTTAACCGAACATATATCGACCGATATCGACGAAGGCCTGTTACTCAAGCAACCGATCTACCATGAAAGCACCTATATCGGCCTGCTGCAGATCACCCTCAACTGGAAAGAACAGTTACAGGCGGTTCGCCATGATGTGGCACAGGTTGAATTCGGCCTGCTCGCCCTGTTTATGTTTTTCATTGCATCCAGTTTTATCGCCAACGTCGTTTTCGTCAACCGACCGCTGGACCGGCTGACCATCGCGGCCAGAAAACTTGCCGATGGCGAATTCAACGGCGGCCTGCCTGTTACCAGTACCGACGAGATCGGCCAGCTCACACGGTCTTTCGACAAAATGCGCACCGCACTGGGCAATGCCATGCACTCACTGGAAGCCAGTGAAGCTCGGCAACGCGCCGTAATCACCAACATGAGCGAAGCCGTCATCACCATCACGCCAAAAGGCATCATAGAAGATTTTAATCCGGCGGCGGAAAAAATATTCGGCTATGGCGCGAAGGAAATGATCGGCAGAAATATCAAAATACTCATGCAGGAGGATCATCACGATCATCATGATCAGTATCTGGCCGATTATATGCGCACCGGCAAGCAAAACATTCTGATGCGTGAGCGGGAACTGGTCGCACGACATAAGAATGGTCGTCCGATCGAGATCACCCTCAACGTCAGCGAAATCAAGAATGAAGACCATCACCTTTTTTGCGGTGTTATTCGCGATATTTCCGCACGCAAACAATATGAATCCGCATTGAAAAAAGCCAAGGAACAGGCGGAAGATGCATCACGCGCCAAGTCCCAGTTCCTCGCCAACATGAGTCATGAGATTCGCACACCAATGAACGGCGTGCTGGGCATGGCCCAGCTCCTGGCTGATACCGAATTGAAAGAAGACCAGAAAGAATACCTCGGTGTCATTATGAACTCAGGCAATATGCTGCTTAGTATCATCAATGACATTCTGGATTTTTCAAAAATCGAAGCCGGAAAAATGGAGCTCGAAGAAGCCCCTTTCAATCTGGAGCAAATGGCCTACTCGATCACCCAGATGCTGTCGCCCAAAGCTGAAGAAAAAGGCATCGAAGCCTTATTCAATTTTTCCGGTAACTGCCCACGCCATGTTATCGGTGACGTGGGACGACTACGCCAGGTACTGGTCAATCTGTACGGCAATGCCATCAAGTTCACCAACCAGGGACACGTGGTACTCGATGTACGTAGCGAAGATGTCAGCGACGGCGAAGTCGTGTTGAAGATCAGCGTGCAGGATACCGGTATCGGCATCAATGAGGACGATCAGCGAAAATTATTCAGCTCGTTTTCGCAGGCGGATGCGTCGACAACGCGAAGGTTCGGAGGCACCGGACTGGGACTGGCCATCAGCAAACAACTGGTGGAACTCATGGGCGGCACCATCGAGGTATCATCAACCTCCGACCAGGGTTCGACGTTTACCGTAACACTCAGGCTGCATCTGGCCGAAACAGCGGCAGAACCGGAAACAGCCATCGACCTGCAAGGCACCCATGCCCTGATTGTCGACGACAACCCGAACCACCTGAAAATTCTCGAACAACAGTTATTGCTCTCCGGTATGCAGGTGGATGCGGCGGAATCGGCACAACGTGCCCTGGATATACTGCATGCTCATCCGAACACATTCGACGTGCTGATCATCGACCATCGCATGCCGAATGTAGACGGCGAACAACTCGGCCGCTCGGTCATGCAGGATGATCGCTTCGACAACTTGCCACTGGTCCTGATCACATCCAATAGCGGCAAAAAGAACGCACGTTATTTCAAAAGTATCGGTTTCGCTGAATATCTGACCAAACCGATTCAGCGCGAAATGCTGGCCCAGGTCATGCACCGCGTGATTGCCGATGCCCAGCAGCCGGACACGCCATCCACCCCGCCGACCAGGGTGGAAAATCCATCCGACGTCATGCCGCAAGCCCGCTTGTTGCTGGTGGAGGACGATAAGACCAACCAGCTGGTGGCGCGCGGCATTCTCGGCAACCTGGGCTATCAGCCTGACCTGGCCAATGACGGCGAACAGGCCTGTCGCATGGTCTCCGAGCAGTCTTACGACCTGATCCTGATGGACTGCCGCATGCCCAACATGGATGGCTATGAAGCCTCGCGCACCATCCGCGCCATGGATGACAATCCGAACCGCAATATTCCCATCATCGCACTCACCGCTAATATTCAGGAGTCCGACCAGGAGCAATGCCTGGCCTCCGGCATGAACGATTTTCTGGGCAAACCCTTCGAAATCGATGATCTCAGGCAGAAGCTGCTGCAATGGCTTTCCGAGCCCGCCGGTGAAGAAGCCTGAATATCCCCTGAAACCCCGTTAGCACGGGCCCCCTGACTGTATCGAGCTGGTTTGATTTAGTGCCTGTAGCCGGTATAATCGGGCGATTCACGGCAGCCTGGGACTGCCGTTTTTGCTTTTTATTCCTCCAGCTAATCTAAAACGGGCTTGCACAGATGCCAGGATCGGAACACCTGATGACTACCTATTCACCCATGCCAGTTTGCTTCGAACAAGGCGAGGGCGCGATCCTGCGCGACGACCAGGGTAATGAGTATCTGGACGCCCTGTGCGGCATCGCGGTCTGCGGTCTCGGCCACGCCCACCCGGCCGTCACCCGCGCCATCAGCCACCAGGCGGGACAGCTGCTGCACACGTCCAATCTGTATTGCATCAAGCGCCAGCAGGAACTGGCCGACCGCCTGTACCGTATTTCCGGCATGGACCGGGTGTTCTTTTCCAACTCAGGCGCCGAAGCCAATGAAGCGGCCATCAAGCTGGCTCGCCTGTATGGTCACCAGAAAGGCATCGACGCACCACAGATCGTCGTCGCCGAAGGCAGTTTTCACGGTCGCACCCTGGCCACCCTGTCGGCCACCGGCAACGCAAAAATTCAGGCCGGCTTCGAACCCCTGGTCAGCGGATTCATTCGTGTGCCCTACAACGACCTGGCCGCCATCGAAGCGTTGGTCGACAGTCATCCGAACATCGTCGCCGTGCTCATCGAACCGGTACAGGGTGAAGGCGGCATCAATATGCTGGATACGGATTTCCTCGATCGACTGCGTGCCCTGTGCGACAAGCAGGACTGGCTACTAATGCTGGACGAAATCCAGACCGGCATGGCGCGCACCGGTCGCTGGTTTGCATTCCAGCACAGTCACATGCAACCGGACGTCATGTCTCTGGCCAAGGGCCTGGGCAACGGCGTTCCCATCGGTGCCTGCCTGGCGCGCGGAAAAGCGGCGGACGTGTTCAAGCCCGGCAACCACGGTTCCACTTTCGGCGGCAATCCCCTGTCCTGTGCGACAGCGGCTGCGGTCATCGACAGCATCGAAGCGGATCAACTGGTGGAACGTGCCGCCACACTCGGCGAACAGTTGTTGCACGACTTTCGCCAGGCGCTGGCCGGTGTCGATGGCGTGACCGATATTCGTGGCCAGGGTTTGATGATCGGTATCGAACTCGACCGCGACTGTGCTGAACTCATGCAACAGGCGCTGGCGCGCGGACTGCTGATCAATGTCACCGCGGGTCGCGTGATTCGTCTGTTGCCGCCGCTGATCATCAGCGACAGCCAGGCCGAACAGATTGTCAGCACCGTCAGTGAACTGATTACAGCGTTTCTGGATGCTGCGCATTGATCATGCATCCACTCATTCATCACAACAGGAGCCGCCCATGTCAACACGGCACTTCCTGAGCTTACTCGATCTCACCCCCGAAGAACTGATCCAATTACTGAAGCGTGCGATTGCGCTCAAGGCCATGCACCATGCCGGCGAAATTCACGAGCCGCTGAAGAACAAGGTACTGGCGATGATTTTCGAAAAGTCATCCACTCGTACCCGAGTGTCCTTCGAAGCGGGCATGGCCCAGCTCGGCGGCCAGGCCATGTTTCTGTCCCCGCGCGACACTCAGCTGGGCCGCGGCGAGCCTATCGAAGACACCGCTCGCGTGCTGTCCAGCATGGTTGATATCATCATGGTGCGTACCTTCGAACATGAAAAACTGGAACTACTGGCGGCCCATTCCCGAGTGCCGGTCATCAACGGCCTCACCGACTGGGTACACCCCTGCCAGCTACTGGCCGACATGCAGACCTGGATGGAACATCGGGGCGATATTGCCGGCCGCACCTTCACCTATATCGGCGACGGCAACAACATGTGTCACTCCTACATCAATGCCGCTCGCCAGCTCGATTTCCATTTGCGCATCGCCTGCCCGGAAGGCTATGACCCGGACCCGGAACTGATCGAAATCGCCGGCAATCGGGTCACACTGCTGCGCGATCCGCGCGAAGCCTGTGAAGGCACCGACCTGGTGGTCACCGATGTCTGGGCCAGTATGGGACAGGAGCGCGAACAGCAACAACGCGAGCGCGCCTTCGCCGGTTACCAGGTCGACCTGGAGATGATGAAACTGGCGGCCAGCGATGCGCTGTTCATGCACTGCCTGCCGGCCCACCGTGGCGAGGAGGTGAGTGCCGAGGTCATCGACGGTGCGCAAAGCGTGGTCTGGGACGAGGCTGAAAACCGTCTGCATGCGCAGAAGGCCCTGCTCGAATTCATGCTCACCAAAGCGCGCTGAGGCAGGCGCAGAGGCTGACCAGGGTCGTGACAAAACATCAGCCCGGCTTGCTTCTGTTCTGTCTCGCGCTCTGCGCGACCCCAGCTCATGCGGCAACCGATGCCGACAGCAATCAGCAATGGCTGCTGTGCCCGACACCGACAGCAGACCTGTACCAGACGCCGCCGGATTTTCCACCCGACGCCCGTGACGATACCCGTATCAGTGCCAGCCAGGTGGAAAATACCAGCGGCGACGTCACCACCTTCAACGGCGACGTCATCATCGAACAGCATCGACTGCGGCTGCATGCCGACCAGGCCGTCTACAACCGCGATTCGCAACAGCTCGACCTGCTCGGCCACATCCAGCTCGACCGGGACGGACTCAGTCTGAAAGCCAGCGACGGCCAGATCAACCTGGACGATCGCAGCGGCTATTTCAACAGCACGCGTTTTTATTTACCGGACGCCCATTTCTTCGGCCAGTCGCCGCGCATCAGTATCGCAGCGGAACAGCAGACCAGTCTGCTGGAATCGCGCTTCAGCAGTTGCCCCGGCGATGCCCCGGACTGGCACCTGGACACCGACAGCCTGGTGCTCGATCAGCAACAGCAGCTGGGTACGGCGCGCAATGCAGTTCTCTGGTTCAAGAGCGTTCCCCTGTTCTACACGCCCTACATCAGTTTCCCGCTGGGCGAACAACGTCGTTCCGGTTTTCTGATGCCCGGTTTCGGCACCTCCAACAGTCGCGGATTCGAGTTATCGGTCCCCTGGTACTGGAATATCGCACCGAACCAGGATGCGGTGCTGACGCCGACATACATGCGCAAACGCGGCACGCTACTGGGCGTGGACTATCGCTTTCTCACCCACAGTAGCCAGGGCAACATGGAAGTCGAATACCTGAACCGGGATCGTGAGCTGGATATGGAGCGTTACCTGATCCGCTATTCACAGCTGACTCGCTGGAATAACGGCCAGCTGGATATCATTGCCAACGACGCATCCGATTCAAATTACCTGACCGACATGAGCACCAACATCGCAGTGAGTAGTGTGACCCACCTGGAGCGACGCGCCACCGCACACCAGTACATGGGACCGTTTACCGTGATGCTCAGCGCCCAGGCGTATGAAACCCTCGATGAGCTGATCAGCATCGACAACCGCCCCTATCGCCGGTTGCCGCAGTTAACCCTGAACGGCAATGACGATTTCGGCGACAGCGACCTGTTCTGGTCACTGGACAGTGAATGGGTCAACTTCAAACATGAAAGCGATAACCGTATTCAGGGCGACCGCTTCAGTGCCTATCCCAAACTGAGCTGGTCTCTGCAGGGCCACGCCTGGTTTATCAAGCCCGCTTTCGGCGTGCATTACACGCGCTACTCGGTCACCGATGCCAGTGATCAGCCACTGGATATCGAAGACCGCAGCCTGCCGATCAGCAGTCTGGACAGCGGCCTGTTCTTTGAGCGCCAGGCTGGCGAACACATGATTCAGACCCTGGAACCGCGCCTGTTCCTGTTGAACGTTCCCTACGAAGATCAGTCGAATATCCCGATATTCGACACCGGTGAAACCGAATTCAGCTTCAGCCAGCTGTTCCGCGACAACCGCTTTAGCGGCATCGACCGCATCGGCGACACCCGTCAACTGACACTGGGCCTGACCAGTCGTTTGCTGGATACTCGCGACGGCCGTGAACATATGAGCGTCAGCTTCGGCCAAATATATTACAATGGCGACCGCCGGGTTACGCTGGACAACAGCACCATAAGCACTAACCAGTCGGATGCGGTTGCCGAACTGAGTCTTCGCCTGGATAACTGGTCGGCTAAATCCACCTTGCAGTGGGACCCAAGTGATCGGCAGATGGACAGGCGCAACATCCAGCTGCATTACGCAGCCGACGACAACCGTATCGTCAATCTGGCCTACCGTTTTAGACGGGACCCGTTGAATGCCGCCGACGACCTGGAACAGACCGATGTGTCATTCAGCTGGCCGATTGGGCAGCGTTACGCGCTGATGGGCCGCTGGAACTATTCGCTCACGGATGAAGACGATATCGCCAAATTACTTGGATTCGAATACGACTCCTGCTGCTGGACAGTTCGACTGGTTGCACAGGAATATTTAACCGACAATGCCGTTGAGCCCTACGACACGTCGATCATGTTACAACTTATATTCAAGGGCCTGGGTAGCGTGCATGGCAAAAAAGCCGGCAGGGCACTTGAAAACGCCATCCTGGGTTACGAATCGGATTATTGAATCATGCAACGCCTGTTTATTTATCTGTTCTCTCTGTTAACTGTTCTTAGCTGCGCCGGCGTTTCCGCCAACCAGACACTGGACTCCATTGCCGCGGTGGTCAACGAAGACATCATCACCCGCGCTGAACTTAAACAACGCATCGAAGAATTCAAACGCCAGCTGCGCGCACGCGGGACATCGATCCCCAGCGACGACATCATGCACAAGCAGGTACTGGAACGCATGATCGTCGACAGCATCCAGCTACAGATGGCCAAAGCTCAGGGCATTCGTGTCGACGACCTGACCCTGAATCGCATGCTTGAAAACATCGCCGGCAACAACAAGCTCACCCTGGATGAGTTACGGCGCTCGCTGGAAGCCGACGACCTCAGCTATCAGGCATTTCGTGAACAGACCCGGGAAGACATGACGATTCGCCAGCTACAGCAACGCATGGTATACAACCGTATTCGTGTCTCCGATCAGGAAATCGAACAGTTCCTGGAACAACAGGCTGAGGAAGACAACAAGGAGCAGTATCATGTCGGCCACATCCTGATCGCAACACCCGAAGCGGCGACACCGGAAGATATCAGCAAAGCCCTGGACCGCGCGCAAAAAGTCATTGCGCATTTGCAGGACGGGGAAGCATTCAATTCAGTGGCCCAACAGTTCTCCGACGGCCAGCAGGCACTGAACGGCGGCGACCTCGGCTGGCGCACTCCGGCAGAACTGCCGAGCCTGTTCCTGGATACCGTACAAACCATGCAGCCTGGCGAATTCAGCACACCGTTACGTAGCGCCGGCGGTTTTCACGTTCTTAAACTAATCGATAAGAAATCTCAGAAACATATCGTCAAACAGACTCACGCTCGACACATTCTGATACGCCCCGACCAGATCACCAGCGAACAGCAGGTGATCGACAAATTGAAATCGATTCGTCAGCAACTGGTCGATGGCGCCGACTTCGCCACTCTGGCAGAGGAATATTCCCAGGATCCCGGCTCAAAAAACAATGGTGGCGACCTGGGCTGGCAATCGTCCGGCAGTTTCGTACAACGTTTTGAGCAGGTCATGGATAGTCTGAACATCGGTGAAATTTCCGAACCCTTCCGCAGCCAGTTCGGTTGGCATATCGTGCAGGTTCTGGAACGACGCAAGGAAGATGAAACCGAACAGGTCAAAAAACAGGAAGCCGAAAAAGCCATCAAGAATCGCAAGGCGGAAGAAGAACTCCAGCTCTGGCTGCGTCGCATTCGTGACGAAGCTTATGTCGAATACCGTACGGATCAGCCCGGCTGATGCAAACCACACTGCTATTGACCGCAGGTGAACCAGCCGGCATTGGCCCCGATATCAGTTTGATGCAGGCCGCACAGCCACTGGATGCCCGGCTGGTCTGCATCGCCGATACACAACTCCTGCGCGAGCGCGCAGCGCAGCTCAAGCTTCCGGTTCATATCAACCCGCTGCAGAACATCGAGGATGCCGGACTGCATCAACCCGGCACGCTTGATGTGTTACCTGTCCAGCTGGCCGAACCGGTGGAGACCGGTCGACTCAATCCAGCCAATACCGGCTATGTATTGCAGTGCCTCGACCTCGCCGTGCAACTGATCAGTGCACAAGCCGCACATGCCCTGGTAACCGGCCCTGTTCACAAGGGGGTGATCAACGATGCCGGTATCGCTTTCACCGGCCATACTGAATATCTGGCCCAACTCACCGATAGCGACCCGGTCATGATGCTGGCCGCCGATCAGCTGCGTGTCGCTCTGGCCACGACTCACCTGCCGCTTAGTCAGGTCAGCACCGCAATCACCCGCCCGCTGCTAAGCCGGGTCATCGACATTTTACACCGCGACCTGGTCGATAAATTCGCCATCAGCCAGCCGAAAATTCTGGTCGCCGGACTGAATCCACATGCCGGTGAAGGTGGACACCTGGGACGTGAAGAAATTGAAATCATCGAACCGGTATTGAATGATCTACGTAACCAGGGCATGAAACTGATCGGCCCGCTACCCGCAGACACGCTTTTCACACCACGCTATCTGCAAGACGCCGATGCGGTGCTCGCCATGTACCATGATCAGGGATTGCCGGTATTGAAACATGTTGGTTTTGGTGCGGCAGTCAACATCACACTGGGACTACCGATCATTCGAACATCGGTCGATCACGGTACGGCAACTGACCTGGCCGGAACCGGCAGAGTCGAGTCGGGCAGCCTGAGTGCAGCGATCGAGCAAGCCTTGCTGATCAGCAAAAAGTGTTTCGACCTGCAGCACTAAAACGCATAGTGCGTGCCCACTGTGGTCTGGTAATTCTCGTCGGCAATGCCGTAACCCAGATCGATCCTCAGATCGACTTTCACCAGTGACGGTATCTTCCAGCGAATACCAACGCCCAGACCTGCATTAAGGCCATCCGGCTGGAATCGTTTTTCCGAGTCATAGGTATTCCCGATATCGACAAAACCCACGTAGCGCAACTTTCGGCTGAACGATGACGGCGTCATGTATTCCAGGTTCAACAGCACCATTGAGTTACCGGTAAACCGATCACGCTCATAGCCCCTCAGGTCATTGCGAAAATCCAGGGTAAACGCTTCGTCCCCGAGGATGTCGTTGCTGGAGTAGCCCAGCTGCAACTGCACATTGAGGTTATCACCCGGTCGTGAATCAAATGTGTAATAAGAACGATAAAAAAGCAGGTTCTTGAAATATTCCGCATCGCTACCAAATGCTTCATTCGACCACTCCACCGAATAGCCATAGTGACGACCGTCACGCATATTATCCATTTCATGAACCTTTCGGTAGCCATATTCAAAAACCATTGCGTTCGCGAGCGTTTCGTCGATATAGACACCATCGAGTGTTTCATGTGTACGCTGGGTATGACTGACGCCTGCACTGATGTAGTCGCCGACCTTTTTCTGACCCGGGTTCAACCATTTATGCAACACCAGCGCAAATGACTTGTTTAAACTGTTTTCGAGACTGTTGTCGATCTGCTCGGTTACGGTATTTTCATCCACTGCCGAAAAATTAACAGAATATCGACTGCCGTTGACATTGGGATAGTAGTAAGACAGACGCTGCCGATATTCATCAACTCCTTCAACCGCACCTTTACGTTCAACGATATAACGCATTGAATGATCCAGGCCAAACAGATTGTCAAGCCGTGCGTTGACGCCAATTCTTGTCTGGTTATCCTGTACGCGCACACGTGGAATAATCAGCGTATATATTTTTTCTTCAAGGGTAATAACCAGTTCGATACCCGAGGTTTCATCTACCGCTGCCGGCTGATTCTGCTCAAGGTAATATCCGACTTTCTTGAACAGCCCCAGATCTCTAATGCCCTGAATCGATTTTTCGACTTTGCCATAATCAAGCTCATCGCCTTCACGAACATACATTTCTCTGCGCAAAACCGACTCACGGGTACGTTCGTTGCCCTCGAAACGGATACTGCTTATCACAGGCTCACTGGCAGCCTGACACCAGGGTATCAGCACCAGATACAACATAAAACCTGCACATAATTTACGAACCGACATACATACTGTCTCATTCGCCAGACCGCTATCGAATCCGGCTCAACTTTCAGGACTGCTACATTCTTAATAACAGCTACATCTTAAATCCACATTAACGGGTGATGCCGGAATCAATTCCAGCTAGATGATTGCTGATCGACCCCATGCATCAGACCACCCTCCTTTTTCGCCATCAGGTGCGACCTGCATGTTGAAAATAAATCCAGTTGCTGCTGATAAACGTGAGTTTTCACATCCAGCAGCCCCAGCACGCTATGCACCAGGTTATCGTGCGAAGTTCGCTCGTTGGCATGATCCTGGAGACACTGTAAGTCGATGTTTTTCTCGCGCCGGATGTTTTCTGACAACCAGATAACAAACGGTACGTGGGTCTGCTCTTCGGGCGCAAACATATATGGAAGACCATGCAGATAAATGCCATTTTCACCCAGAGATTCACCATGATCGGACATATAGATCATTGCCGTATCAAAGCGCTTGTCATATTTCTGTAAGCGATCGATCACTCTGGACAGGACGTAATCGCTATAAAGGATGGTATTGTCGTAGGCATTGGTAATGGACTGGCGATCGCAGTTCTGCACATCGCTCTGATCGCACTCCGGTTTAAAACGGGAAAACTTCTGTGGATAGCGTTTATAGTATGCAGGGCCATGGCTTCCCTTTTGATGCAGGACAATTACGGCATCACCGTCCAGGTCATCTAAATAGTCATCGATACCATGCAGCAAAATTTCGTCGTAACACTCGCCATGCTCACAAAGGCCGGGAACTTTCAGGTCAAGAAGGCTCTCATAGGCAACACGCGAACAGACACCCTTGCAACTGGAATTGTTATCGCGCCACAATACATTGAACCCAACACGACTCAGGCCATCCAGAAGGTTTTCCCGATGTCTGGCGCTTTGTGTATTGAAGTGGTCATGATCCAGATCCGAGAACATGCAGGGAACAGACTCCGCTGTGGCGGTACCACATGATCGGGTATCAGTAAAATTAACCAGAGGATATTTTGACAGCTCAGGATTCGTATCCCGTGGGTAACCATCAAGACTGAAGTTCATCGCTCGAGCAGTTTCACCAACCACGATAACCAGCAACGTATGTCGCCCGTCTTCACTAACCGGTACGAAACGGGAGACATCACTGAATACCGCTTCCAGGCTCCTGTCGACACCCACGGTTCTCAGTTTGATGAATTTGACCAGAGACACCACCGGCGCCACCGGATTGACCAGATAACGTATCGAGCGGTTGGCACGCAACACCAGCGAGAAATCCTTATACGACCAGAAGACTGCCAGTACCGCGACCAGAACCATCACAGCCAGTAGTTTCACTCGCGAAAATGCTTCTTTTATCGGTGCCTCTTTTTTCAGTTGAACGCTGGCCACAAATATCGATGGCAGGACACCGAATACCAGTAGATGAACGATCAAACCTGAACTGATCAATTCACCGGCTTCACGGGTATCGGTCTCGAAGATATTATCGATCATCGACACACTGAACATGACATGCATGTTATCGATAAAATACGCAGTCGCAGCCGATGTCATTAAGAGTAAAATCAGCATCGGCTTGACCAGGCCCGGCAGACTGAAAAACGCCAGTAAAATCAGCGTCAAGGTAGCCACCAGGATCACAAACGCCATCATAAAACCGATATGCGCCATGGGCTGATCGCCAACCGCTGCCCACAGGCTGCCCCATAATGACTGGTTGGCAAGTAACACGATAAACAGCGTCGTGAACAGCAACAACTGGTTGACGCTGAGGGTGCGACAACGGTCAGCTATTGTGGAAAGCGGGATACGTGACATGGGAAGTCGGTCTCTTGTTGATACCGACTCCATGCTAGAAAAAGGCAGGTCAAATACAGGTCAAATTACCGACAGGCGCGGGTTAAGAATCCACCGAATGATCAACCCTAGACTGGTTGAAACTCACCAGGAAGCCGGCACCGCCCAGAGTGCTGTCGTAGGCGGTTAGCGTCCAGTTCTCTTTTTCGCAGACGCGTTTCACAATGGACAATCCCAGACCAAGGTGGCCGTTTTCACGATGATCGGTGACCTCGAGATCATTCACATAGCGCTTGATAAAGTCAGTCAGCCCTTTTCCGGAATCGCTGACCTTGATCCCGGAGGCCTGAATATTGACCTGTATATCACCATCACGGGTATTGAACAGGGCATTTTTCAACAGGTTGCTTAATACGACATCGAGAAAAGCCGGATTGATTTCCGCAAAAACCGGCTGCTGCGGATTGATACTAACCCGGTTGTTCCGCTCACCCGCATAGTCCAGCAGATTCTCCATAACCGATTCGGCCAGAGCCACCAGATCCGTATTGCTTACACTGGTTTGCTGACTTGATTTATCCCTTGCCAGCAGCAGGAAAGTATCGATGAGCTCATTGACCTGAGCGATGGCACCTTCGATACGCTGGTATACATCGGTCCGTTGCTGTTCGGATAGTGCAGACTGCTTGAGCAGATCGACGCTGCTCGATATCACCATCATCGGCGTCCTCAATTCATGACTGATATCGCCTGTGAACCATTTTTCTCGTTGCAGGTAGTAACCTAACATTGCGATCTGCTCATAGATAATCCTGACCAGCGAACCCACTTCATCGTCGGAATAATCCAGGTCCACCTGCTTGATATTGTTGACGTTAAGATTTGATGCCCGCTCCGATAGCTCCTTTATCGGCTGCACGATACGATTCGCCAGGGTCAGGGAAAACATCACCGAGACCAGTGTGAACAGCAACATCACCGCAAGCGTCAGGTGGTTGACGGTGATTTCCATGTGCTCGAATTCGGTCTGGTCGGCAACCAACGTGAAATCGATACCGTCGACGGATTTATTAAACACATGATACGCCTGGCCATTGTCCAGCATGACCTCCTGGCCGCCCTCCGGAAGCTCTCTGGCAAAGGTCGGCAAGGCTTCCTCACCTGACTCGAAGATTCTTATACCTTCAGGAATCGCCGGCACCCTGTGATGTTCACGGTCATCGACATAGGCATCGAGGTATCGGGAAAAATAATCGTAGAGCACCGACTCTTCGATATAGTCCACATAAGAGGTAATCGATATGAAGGCGATGAAACAAATCAGTAGCGTCTGAATGGAGAATCCGAGAACAATTCTCCGCCTCAAGGATAACTTAAGTTTCATTCAGCACCTGTTACTTGATGTAGTAGCCGATACCGCGCATTGTGTGCAGCATTTCACCATCGAAAGGCCCGTCGATCTTTTTACGCAACATGTGAACTGTTGTTTTCAGCACATTGCTTTCCGGCAAGTCGTCGCCCCATACCGCCGCTTCCAGGGCCTCTTTACGCACCACATTGGGAGATTGGCGCATTAGAACTTCAAGTAATTTATACAGAGTGGGATGTAGTTCGATCGCCTGGCCGGCGCGAGTGACTTCGAAGGTGTCCGTATTGAAAGTCAACTCGCCAACTTTCAGCATATTCTTTCCGCCGCCCACCGAACGCTTGTACACTGCACTTATTCTTGCTTCGAGTTCGTCCAGAGAAAACGGCTTGATGAGGTAATCATCAGCACCGGCGTCGAAACCCTGCAGACGTTCTTCGATACTGTCTTTTGCAGTCAGCATAATGACGGGGGTCTGATTATCGAGCTGACGCATATTGCGACAGATATCATAACCACTGGCGCCGCCGGGCAACATGATATCCAGCACAACGACATCATAGGGATTGTTACTGATCAGGTGCATGGCGGTCATGGCGTTATCAGCACAATCCACTACATATTCACGGGTTTCCAGAAACAGGGTGATATTGCTTAAGATTTCCTTATTGTCTTCAACAACCAGTACTCGGACCATCCGGATATATCCCCGCAGAAGTTCAGCAGTTTATTCTAACAGGCTTTTCTGCTTCGAACAGTGGTCAAAACCGTACTATATCGATCAATGCTACTGGCGTTCCGAGAGATTGAGGACGTTGTGAAATTTTTCAGCCTGACGATCGACTGAACGATACAGGCGCTTGTTATATGCCAGCGTCGGCCAGATCGAGTTCGCCAGGGCCTTCCTGCCCAACGCAGGATCGATATTCGCTGCCGGCTTCAATTCCGGCTTGTCGTAAGTAAAATATTCCAGTTTCCGGCCCGGCCTCAGGATCACCACACGGTTCTCTTCCATATAAGCCAGGTTGTTTGAAAACTGCATGATCGCGCGTCCTGGAATACGATCGATATCCGGGCGGGTGAGGTCGAGCCCGGTCGCCGGAATTTCTGCATCCACCCCGATCAACGAAAGCAGTGTCGGAGCCATGTCGATCTGGCTTGCGACGCGGGATACCGTTTTAGGCTGGATTCCTCCACCCAGGATCAGGGCGGGTATATGAAACCCCTGAATCGGCACCAGGTTGGAGCCGAACACCCTGGAATTATGATCGGCTATTACCAGGAACACCGTGTCATTCCAGTAACCGGATTTCTTCGCCTGTTCGAAAAACCGGCCGATGGCGTAATCCGTATACTTCACCGCATTGTTACGCGTCGCTTTAGGTTGTTCATAGAGCTTGATACGGCCGTCTGGAAATTCGAAAGGGCTGTGATTCGATGTAGTGAACACTAAACTAAAAAAAGGCCCATTCTGTTGGTAACGCGTAAACTCTCGATCGGCTCGTTTGAAAAGATCCTCGTCTGAGACACCCCAGGAGCCATGGAATATCGGATTCGGGTAATCTTTCTGGTCGATTGTAGTTGCGAAGCCGTTGCCCGAGAAAAATGCCGCCATATTGTCGAACTGGCCTTCACCGCCATAGATAAAGCTGGTTTGATAACCTTCGCTTTTCAGCACTGATGCCAGAGTGAAGAAATGATCCTGCGCCCTGGGCAGCTTGACCACACTGCGTGCAGTGGTCGGTAGAAAGCCAGACACCACGGCCTCGATACCACGCACGGAACGCGTTCCCGTAGCGTACATATGATCGAACCAAAGTCCTTGCCCGGCTAACTGGTCCAACTGGGGTGTTAGCGGCAAGCCGCCCAGCTTGCCGACAAATTCTGCTCCCAGGCTTTCCACCAGAATAATAACCAGGTTTTTCTTACGACCTGCACTTATGCGGGAATGCTGCCAGTGTAAGGTGGGCAGGCTGGCGGAAATAAATTGATCAGGTGGCAGACCCATCCCGCGACGCACAGTTTCAATAACCCGATCGTCCGGCATTTTGCCATAAGGGCGCGAGTTCTTTTGCTCATCCAGGAGTTGTGTGGCGGCATAAAAAACCGTGTAACTGGAACTCATCGGCAGGGTATTGACCAGGGGATCACTACTGAACGCAACGGTCGCCGGATTGACGGGCCGGTGATCCAGGGTAGAACGAACCGTAGCCACCGAAACCAGCAATAGCACCGGCAGTGCCAGCAACGCTGTTAAAACATTGATTCTCACGATTGACGCCGAGTCCCGGTGGAAAATTCGATAAAGCCCGTAGACCATTGCTATGGTCAGCAATATCGCACCGGCCAGTTGCGGGCCATACGCTTTATACAACGTCGAAAACACTTCCCTTGGGTATTTAAGATATTCGATAAACCAGATATTGGGACGTAGATCATATTGATTGATAAATGACGGCGTCGCGGCTTCAATAAATACAAAAACACCAAAACACAAGAGCAAATAAGCCACTAGAATGAGACGCCACACCCTTGCGCCGCGTTCACTCACACTCATCACCGGCGTCAACAACAATGGCAATACCAGCACAATGCCCAGCATTACCATATCGAAACGAATACCCTGCAACATGATGTACCATAAACCATCGGCCGCTTCTACTCGAGGGTATTGCCAGGCAACCAGCAACCCTCTGGATACACTGAACAGTATGAGTGAGAGAAATACAAATATTAAGACAGGCTTAAGAGACAGGTATAAAGCATGCAGTTGCTTACGAATTGCATCGATGGACATAACTCGGGCTTCCGGACTGAAATAAACCCGATCATAAGACGAGGCAGGTTAAAAGAAGGTCAAATCAAGCCGGAATCATTAATCGTCCATGACTTGCTTGTCTATTAACGGATCATCGTCATCAAACCGTCGAATCGTTTGCATACTATATCGAGCAGTCATTCCTTCCTGTTCCAGCCATTGCAGCAACTGCTCACCCTGTAATGGTCGACTGAAGAAATACCCCTGTGCCTGATGACAACCCAGCCCCCGAAGAAACTCAACCTGCTCTAGTGTTTCCACTCCCTCGGCGATGGTTTCAAGCTCCAGGCTTCCGGCCAGCGCAACGATGGCCGAAGTGATAGCCACATCTTCTCCATCATTCGGTAAATCTCGAACAAATGTACGATCTATTTTTAAAGTATCGATGGGCAGACGTTTCAAATACCCGAGTGAGGAATAGCCGGTACCGAAATCGTCCACAGACACTTTCACGCCCAATACTCGCAGCTTAGCCAGTTCATCGATAGATGGCGCAATATTTTCGATCAACATACTTTCGGTGATTTCCAGTTCCAATGCACTTGAGCCGAGACGATGTTTCTGCAACAGGTCTTCAATGCGCTCAGCAAGTCTGGGCTCCAGCATCTGGCGTGCCGATACATTTACCGCCACTCCAAGTTCATGGCCATGCTGCTGCATCTGTGCAACGAATCGACAGGCCTCATTCAGCACCCAGTCACCCACCTCCGATATCAATCCTGTACTTTCCAGCACCGGTACGAACACATCGGGAGACACGAGCCCAAGCTCTCTGTTGTTCCAGCGCAACAGGGCTTCGACTCCACACACACGGTAGTCGGCCAGCATTACCTTGGGTTGATAATGCAGCTCAAACTCATCGCGCTCCAGCGCATTCCGAAGGCCATACTCCAGCATCATGCGCTGGCTGGCACTGACGGTCAGATCTGCGGTAAAAAACTGATAACCGTTGCGCCCCAGCTCTTTGGCGCGATATACGGCTGTGTCCGCGTTGCGGCATAAATTTTCGCTGTCCAGTGCATCTTCAGGAAATACCGTAACACCAATACTGGCCGTAATAACCACTTCCCGCTCAGCCAGCTCCAGAGGTTCGGCGATATGTTCGAGAATGCTTCGAGCAACACGAGCTACATTATTGACGTCTTCTATCGACTCCAGCACAACTGCGAACTCATCACCACCCAGTCGCGCCACGGTGTCGGATTCTCGAATACAGAGCAACAGACGCTGACCAACGATCTTCAGCAGGCGGTCACCGACAGCATGACCCAGGCTATCGTTTATATTCTTGAAATTATCGAGCTCAACAAACATCAGCACCAGCTTGCTACGATGGCGTTTCGCCTGGGCCAGCGATCGATCGAGGCGCTCCTGAAACAGCGCCCGATTCGGTAACCCGGTTAATACGTCATGATTTGCCAGGTAATTCAAACGCTGCTGGATTTCCATATGTTCGGATATATCCTTACCCGTCGACACGAAATGCGTAATCTGGCCGTCCTCATCCTTGAGTGGCGTGATGGTTTTTTGCTCGTAATAGATTTCTCCGTTTTTTCGCCGATTTATCATCACCTCTCGAAAAGCGATCCCGTTGCTGATGATACGCCACATGTTTCGGTAAAAGCGCGGCTCGTGCATTCCTGACTTCATTAGAGACGGCGTCTTGCCGAGGACTTCGTTCGCGGTAAAACCGGAGACCCTTTCAAAGGAATTGTTAACGAACTCTATGGTACCCTTACTATCGGTTATCATCACCGAATCATCGGTTTGCTCCAGGGCACGTGACAATTTACGCATCAATTCGGCATTTGCCCGAGTTACCAGATGCTGGGCCCGACGCTGTCGCCAGTGGCCACGCTGAAGCATGCACATAGCAAACAGCAAAATTGTCAGAATTATCAAAATCGCCAGCAATGCGCCAAGCATCAGGTTTGACTGGTTGTTATCAGGTGAGTCTTTCGTGCTAAAGTCCTGTAGCAAGGCATCGCTCTTCTCCATTGCCACGGCATACAGGCCGGAATCGCCAGCGGGTAATATCGTTGCTATCAAGGATGAAATGAGTGAAGGCCAGCGTAAATCATATCGAACATCCTGAAACCCGGCCCGATGCTCGATCATAATCCTGCCATGATCACAAACCCGGACATGGCGACCTGGGGCATTGACATGCTCACATAACAAAACAACGACGTTCGCCGCCAGGTTAACCACATGGGGCTTAAGCTGTAACTCCTGGTAGTCTCGCAAACTGTAGCAGGTCGCCGCCACGGATAAGACCAGCACCATCAGCCTGATTAATAGATGGCCGAATCGCCTCTGTATTTGTGCCACGGCACACGAACCCAATTTAGTTTTTTTAAAGTCTTTAATCATTCACATATCAGGACAGTTGCCGATCAGTAAATATTGATTTTTATTTAACAAAGCTCTGAATAACTCATCCATGAATAATCAGAGCTTCCTTAAGACTCAACCACACATAACTACCCAGCCAGCAAATGCCGGTGCCCATTGAGATGCTCAAGCATTCTTTCTTTGACCGTTTTCAATTCTGCATACCGGTGTCGCGCCTGATCCACATCACCACGATTATTAATTGCCACGATGTCACGGGTCAGCTGGTGAAATTTCTCATGTAACTGCTCAATTTCGTTTAACACCCCAGTCGAGCCTTGTCCGGCGATAGCTCCGGAATAAAGCCAGTGGCCCAATGTACAATGTCGATGAGACAGGAGGTCCTGCTCTGAATATTCGTCCAGTTCACCTTCCAGGTACTCACCCAGATCACGGAAGCTTTTCTCGTGATCTTCACGAACTTCGGCAAGATCAAACGTATCTGCCTGCTCACTACTGAACTGGCTCAACACACTCATAAGACTGATCGCCATCTCGGACAAATCTGTACCGGAACGTGCAATCTGATAAGCTTCTCCGGTCGTCAACTCCGTATATTCCCGGATCACCTTCAGGCTTTCATTCATCTCTGCGCTCACCGCCGATTGCTGTTCTGCTGCTGCGGCAATCTGGTTGTTCATCAGACTGATATCGTCCATCGCACGGCTAATACTGTTTAAAGCCTGTTCCGCATTGATAGATTCCTGCATGGCCTCATCTGCGCCGAGACGACCGCGCTCCATCACAGAAATCGCGTCAGTAATGCCCAACTGAAGCTGCTCGATGGTATCTCGGATTTCCTGCGTTGAACGCTGAGTCCGCTCTGCGAGCATGCGTACTTCGTCTGCCACGACGGCGAAACCGCGACCCGACTCCCCCGCTCGCGCTGCTTCGATCGCGGCATTCAATGCCAGCAGATTAGTCTGCCCCGCAATATCGCTAATCACATCGGTAATTCTGCAGATGCTGCTACTTTCTTCCGCCAGTTTGTCGACAACGGCCGATGACCGTTTCACTTCTTCTGCCAGCGAATTCATCGCATCCCGGTTCCGCGCCATAACCTGTTTTCCGGTTGCCACCTGCGCACTAACCTGTTGCGCACGTTCTGCAGCCTGAGCCGAATTGCTGGCCACTTCATTGACAGTACCCGTCATCTGATTCATGGCCGACACCAGCTTGAAGGTTTCCAGTTGCTGACGCTCCATATGTTCGGCATTTTTCTGACCGTTCCCAGATAGCCATTCAGCCGAGCCGGCAAGCTGAGTGGCCGACTCGCGGAAACGACCAAACACGGTCCGCAGTCGCGCCTGTAACAATTTCAGCGACTGAAACATCTGACCCACTTCATCATTGGTTTCCGCCTCAACTTTTTCACGCAACTCGCCACCGGCCATATCGGCACTGATTTTTACCACCTGTTTCATCGGACTGATCGCAGTACGCATCACAAGATAGGTAATCAGCAAGAGCGTGCCAATGATGAAACCGATGAGGCCAAGCGCCATGTTAAAACGACTTTGAGTGAATTCCATGATCCAGGCCGCTCCGACCTGATTCTGAACCATATGTTGATTTCCGTTCGATGCCGGCAGACTCGCAGAAGCCTCGGCCTGCTCCATACCGGCGCTGAACCAGCGCATCTGTTCAAGCATCAGGTCGAGACTCAGTATCCCGAGGACCGACATCAGGCCGCATAACACCAACATGCTGCTGAGGATGCGTGTTTTGAGACTGACATCGAAAATACTGTGGCGGCGGGGCAGGCGACTGATCTGCTTGGTTAGCAGTTTACGATATACTGATTCAGCCTTCTGAATACTTCCCGAATCCGGCCGGGTACGCACCGACTGATAGGCCACCACACGATTCCCTTTAACCACGGGTGTCACAAAGGCATCAACCCAGTAATAGTCGCCGTTCTTGCACCGGTTCTTGACCACGCCTCGCCACGGTCGACCGGCCTTGATGGTTTGCCACAGATCCGCAAAAGCTTCCGGCGGCATGTCGGGATGACGCACGATATTCTGGCTCTGCCCCAGTAACTCATCCTCCCTGAACCCGGATACATCGATAAAATCCTGGTTTACATAGGTAATGACGCCTTTTAGATCGGTTATCGAAACAATGGCCGTTTCCTGGCCATAGACCCGCTCTTGCCCGGTAACCGGTAAATTTTTTTTCATCGTTGAACAGCCTCGATCTAAAACCATAACACCGAGGAAATGCACCAGTATTACCGCGGCATATCGTTAAAGAATCATCTACAGAAATGATTTCTGCTGTACAGGCAGTGGCTGGGCCCAGGGGGGGAGTAATTCCGACAGGGGTGAGATCGGATTTAGCAGGTCATCAGGAAGTCATGACACTGTGACAGCCTGTCATGACGATCGGGGGCTTGAATCATCACAACGACAATATACATATTTGTACTTAATTTAGTTTAGTATTACCCTAAAAACAACTAGGGAATTATTTCATGAGACGGGAATCTCGAAAGCGTGAGTGTGTAGGAGTGTAGTTTTGTCTGCTTTTCATATTTTACTCGTAGATGATGACCGTCTGGTCCTCGCCACCCTGGCAAAAGGTCTGGAAAACGCAGGATACCTTGTCACCACCGCAGAGTCCGGCGACCAGGCTCTGCAACAAGCCGCTGAAAAGCCCTTTGACCTGGCCATTCTGGATATCTGTATGCCGGGTCAGTCCGGTATCGAGACCGCCCGGATGCTACGTGAACGATTCGATATTCCCGGGCTTTTCCTGTCCGCATACAACGAAGAAGACACCGTCCAGCAGGCC
>CBDULQ010000025.1:0-23125 GCA_965368115.1 uncultured Gammaproteobacteria bacterium
GATAATACTGGGATTAACGTCACGTGCGATACGATTCAGGGCGATGTGGCTACTGCTCGGCTGAATGAACTCCACTCGACTGTCGGCCGAAATATTGAAACTGTCCCACCAGAGAATCGAGTTGTCGCCATTGGGATTGTCCGTCACCGTATCGATCGTCATGTTGCGACCTGAAGCGTCGATACTACTGGATGCATTACGCCATGCCTGGCGCAGGGTCTGGCTGGCGACCGGCAGGGTGCCAGGGGACAGTTCGGCTGCGCGCACCGGATTCAGCCCGGAAACGACCACCAGTGAACTCACTGAAATCAGTTTCAGTCCCTGATAGATGCCCAGCCACAGGCGCTTTCGCCTGATCAATCGAGCGGCTGAATCGCTGATGCAGATCATGCAGTTAAACCTTTGTTCAATTATGTGGCGCCGGCAGACAAACCGAGAGTCCGTATGCACAGCCAATGGGCGCAAATTCTGCCATTGCTATGTGACAGGGAATTAACATTTATGTAACAACGGACGAGTGCAACTAAAAGCGATAATTGACACGAAAGTGCAGCTTGCTGTCATCATCGAAGTCATCACTGTCAAGATCTTTTAACGGCGCCGCCCAGAACAGGGCCAGATCCAGTGATTTGTAGGCACTCGCAGTCAGACCGATACCGGCGCCAAGCAGGTCGGTATATGAAATCACTTCGCCATCGGCATTGGGTAACGCTTCAAGCGTGCGCAACCGCGCGAAGTCGATGAAACAGGACAGGTCCAGCTCGTTGAGCTTTTTCCAGTCCGCCAGCGGTAGCAAATTGTAGTGCGCCTCCAGATTGCCAAGCACGGCATTGTCACCTAGCGCCGAGGATTCCAGATAACCACGCACCGTATCCACACCACCGGCACTGAACTGCTCATTACTGATCAACGGATTTTCGGTGTACTGGCCTTTCAAAGAAGCATACAGCTGCACATTCTCACTAACCGACCAGTTACGACTAATGCTGGCCCGCGTAATAAAGAAATTACCTTCCGCCAGTGCACGCTTGTAATCGAATTCATCCTGGAATTCTGTCACCATATCGTCATTGCCCAGACTGCGAAATGCAAACACCGCACCGATACTGAAGCGTGTCAGATCAAGATTATGTTTTAATGTACCGTTGTAAGTGACAGTGAACGTGGTGTAATCGATGGGCACGTTCTGGCGACTGGTATCATCCGGATTGGAAATCTCCGACTGCTCGCCAAAATCCTTGTAATCAAAGCCGGTCACCAATGTGGAGAAATAATCATCGTTGACTCGGCTGGAGAATATGCCACGCATACCCAGTACCTGGCCATTACCGAGTACCAGCAGATCATCACCCTGGTCTGTCACGGTCGCGGTCTCACTCTTCGAATCGACGGCAAACATTGCCAGCCGCGATGACTCACCCAGCAGCAGTACATAAGTTAGATTCAGGACATCCACTTCACCCGGTTCCTGTGGCGCCATCTGATAGTTAAGACTGACACTGTGATGTGCCTGCCAGAGATTGTCATAACCGGCGGACAGCATCAGCCGGGTTTTACTGGTCGTGGCCGTGTATCGATTATTGACCTCTACAGATCCGTAAAGAGGCAGCTGATCCTGCACCTTGAGCTCCAGCTCCATGGTGCCTGGTTTACGACCGGGCCTGATCACTGGCGTCAGGTTGCGATAGGCATTCAACTTGTTCGCTGCATCCAGTTCGGCACGTACGCTTTGCATATTGAGCGGCTTGCCTTCTTCGATAGAAGGCATTTCCTCACGTAACACGCGTCTCGAAAAATACCGATTACCACTGATCTTGAAACGACCGACCGTCCCCTCGACAACCTGCAGGCGCACCACTCCACCGATCACGTTCTGCTCCGGGATGGCAACAACTACGATCGGATACCCTTTATGTTTATACAGTGCCTGCAAGGCTGCTCGTGCCTGCTCGATGTCATCAAGCGATTTGGCAGGCCCCAGGAACGGATAGAGAGCAGACTGCACCTGTGCCGGCTGCAATAGACTGTTACCTTCCACTTGATATTCCCAGATATCGAAATATCGAACCGGGTCCGCAGCAAAAGCAGAACTACAGGGAAATACCACCAGCGCGAACCAACACGCCAGCAACAGATAGTGGCTGAATAATTTCATTTACCGAAGCTGTATGGATTGCTTACAGGAACACACGAAAGCGAGGACTGTAACAGTGATTTCTTTCATTTATGTTAAGAGCAGATGAATGACTACACGAACAACTAGATCGCATAAGAAAACAGCCGGCCACTGATGGCCGGCTGATCTATGACATTGCGTCATATGTGGGTATTACTGAGCGATACCAGCACCGGTAACAGTTGTCGGAATACGACAGTTGTCCAGAGTACCCGCATCGTAATGGCTCAGAGTAGTGACCGGATTCGCTACTGAGAACGGGAATGTGGCAGCATGACCGTTAGCGGAAAGCGCCATGTAGCCGCCTTGACCCCATTCATGAACAAAAGAAGTGTTCAGAGTGGCAACGATGGCAGGCTGAGAAGCGTTAGTAGCGATCGTTTCAATAACCGCCAGCTTGTCGCCAGTCGGACCATTGAAGGCCGGAATGCGCCACTGGAATGTGTTCTCAACAGCATCCATGTAGTGACCGGTCGCAGCATTTTTCAGAGTCGGTGCATAACCGTCGATCTTAACGAAACGGTAGTCGTCGCCCAGATCGGCATTCTTTTCAGTAGACTGGATACCGATAGCCCACAGGTTAGACGCTTCGAAGTTGTTCAGACAGGTGCTCATATCACCGGAACCTGAGTTTTCAACCACTTCGGAAGAACCGAAGAATGAAGGACGAGCTGACAGCGGAGGGACCGCACCCGGAGTACAGGGGTAATTAATGAACTTAGCACCCATCTGAGCCTGGGTACCTGAACCGTTAACACGACGGCAAACGCGAACGATAGTGTTAGCCGGAGTACCAAAAGTACTCAGCGGCGTACCGGCACTGTTAGTCACTTCTGACCAGTTGTTGATCTTACCCTGCATTACGGAAGCAACCAGTTGTTTGGAGATATTCGGCATACACGCTTCAGTTTCACGAGTAGCACCTGGAATGGAAGCACCAGTGTCACAACCGGCAGGCAGTGAGCCGTCGGCTACCTGGGATTCCTGCAGCGCGTTACGCAGACCGGTAGATACCGGAATACCGAATACAAGAGAAGCCGCACCGCGCACTACCATCTTGTTGCTAACTTCAGTAGCGTCTACCGGATCGTTACCAGCAGGCGTGTTATCACCTACGAACATTTCAGGATTAACGTCCGATACACCGGCATCAGAAACAACGATAACTTCATCGTTGGAATCAGCGATGGTACAGTGGTATTCACCGGAAATTTCATCACCAGAAACCGGATCACAGTTATTGCCGGTAATACTCATAGCTTCGATAGCTACTTCATCAATAACCGGGTTAACACCCTGTGCAGAACCACCAGCAGAGCGCTTGTGGAACAGGACCGGAACATTACCAGACAGACCAGGTACCTGAGTTGCGTCAACTGTGCAGAAGTACGCAGTGTGGGCTTTACCCGGGCTGGCCGGATTGATGATGTCTTTATAAACATGCAGGTCGTCAGCAACGTTGTTATTGTCAGCATCAACACACAGCTGGCTGAACAGAGCAGCGATACCCTTGTCCTGGGCGCTGGCGCCAGACATGAAGATTTCGACTGTTGAAGGACCTACGTCAGACGGAGTCAAAGCGTAGGCAGAGCTGCTTACCAGAGCAGCAGAAACCGCGAATGCAACTTTCTTGAACATGATTGTTTTCCCATTTAATTCGTTAAAAATCAGATTTATAGCCGGGACCCCGAAATACGAGACCCCCACACAACTCAAGCTAAAGAGCCTTAGGCTTTACGACGGCGAGCGATACTGATCAGACCGACCAGACCAGAACCGAACAGCCATACTGCAGCAGGTACCGGAACTGCAGAATAGCTCAGTACACCCGCATCACTCAGAGACCACTGACCGGCATACTGGGTGACCTGAGTTTCAGTCAGACCAGTCGGAAGGATGAAATAGAAATCCAGCAGGTCGCCGATAGTGGCAGACATATTCACACCGAAAACAGTGTCACCCCAGGTAGTAGTACCTGTACCTGAATAAAAGCCCTGGTCACCACGATTAACAATGGCATAGTCGCCACCGGCGGCCGCTGTATCCAGCAGGTTGGCCTGGATGTCGATATACTGATTGAAACTTTGCACATTGCCCAGAGTGAGGACGGAGTTCGGAACGGATGACGCAGTCACATAGTTACCGTAGGTCGGTCCAAAGTTATTGTTGTCGTTATTACCACCAGCAACAGTAAAACGCAGGTCAGTTTCACCGGCAAACTGACTGTACAGACCGCCAGACAGAGCCACCAGATCCCACGAATAAGCAGTATTACCATCGAAAGAGCTGGCCAACATATTCAGATTCAGATGGAAAGACTGGTCTTCCGCGGCTACTGCACCGGGATTGATGATGGAAACAAACAGGTCGCCACCATTTGTGCTATCGGTAGTAGTGATTGCCGCGTTAGCAGTGCCCGTTGCAGCCAGCGCAACAACGGCTACGAGAGTTTTTAATTTCATTTCAAATCCTCAGAATTTTTTGGTTGATTTTTGCATGAACAAACGACAGACCCTCATGGTCATAACCGTTGTCCAGACACGTGCGCTTCCGTGCGCAGCCTTGTTGTTGTTCAAACCAACGATCCCTGATACTTCTACATCAGATGCCTTTGCAGGCGCCAAAGATTCTGGGGAAACTTGATTGCAGATATGTGATGTGTCAATTAATTCTGTTTTAATCTTTTTTTAACAACCGCTTACAGATAGACGGCATTTACATTACAATTTCGGATAACGAGGTTCGGTTTAGTAATATTTTATTAACATCTCCATAACAAACTGATCAATTAATGAACAAATCCATACTTATTACCGGCTGCTCATCGGGTATTGGTCGACATGTTGCCACCGGTTTGCAACAGCGAGGTTACCGGGTATTTGCCACTGCCCGCAAAGATGAAGATGTCATCATGCTGAATGAGGCCGGCCTGACCGCTCTTCAGCTCAATCTCACCGATCCCATGTCGATTAGCAACTGCGTTAAAAAAGTATTAAATGAAACCGGTGGCACCCTGGATGCATTATTCAACAACGGCGCTTATGGGCTGCCCGGTGCGGTAGAGGACCTGACTCGTGACGCTCTACGTGATCAGTTCGAAACCAACGTCTTCGGATGGATTGAGCTGACCAATCGGGTATTACCCGTCATGCGCCGACAGGGGCATGGCCGCATCATTCAGAATAGTTCGGTACTGGGCTTTGCTGCCATGCCCTATCGTGGCGCATACAATGCAAGCAAATTCGCCATCGAGGGCTTTAGCGATACCTTAAGACAGGAATTGCACGGCACTGGTATTGAGATCAGCATCATCGAACCAGGCCCGATTCTAAGCCGCTTTCGTGCCAATGCGCTGGATGCCTTCTATAAATATATCGATATGGAAAACAGCGCTCATAAAGAACAATATGAAAACATGCTGGCCAGACTTAATAAGGAAGGCAAGGCGGCGCCCTTCACCCTGGGCCCGGAGGCCGTACTCGCCAAGGTCATTCACGCCCTGGAATCCTCGCGACCGAAAATCCGCTACTATGTCACCTTTCCCACCTGGCTATTCGCCGGCTTAAGACACCTGCTGAGTTATCGACAGATGGATAAAGTCTTACGTGCGGCCGGCGGTGGCGGCAAACGTTAAAACACTCAGATTAATATTTCTCATTTCAGCCAGCTCTTTATCCCTATTTATATTGCGTAAATTCACATTTCTATCGCATAAATTTCATATTCTTTCTGCAGAATCTGCATTCAGTGGTGACAGCCTGAGTGTTCTGATTGCAGGGAACCGAACAATCTGCACAGAAAACCTCGCAGCAATGGGCAATCAGGAATCACTCAATTGAAAAGATGGAAATGTATAGAGGCCTTAACAATGAAAAGTGTTTACAAGTGTGCACTGGGCTTGCTGCTGTTGGGATCAGCTTCAGCCAATGCATCAACAATTCTATCACCAACGGATGGCGACGTTAATTTTCTGGATTTTGACGACTCCACCATCAGTTGGTCCTATCAAGTCTATATGTTCGACGACAGCGCCGCAGTCCCCACCGTTGACCTGAGCACCATGGATTCCCTTGTCATTCCCATTCCTTCCATCGTCGGCATTGCCGGTCCGATTGGCAGTGGTGATTACCTGGCCACCAATGAGTTAGCCCAAACACTGAGCCTGGGCGGTTCTGACAATTTCATAGTTGCAGTCCTGAACCTGGACACCAATGAATGGGTAAGAGACACCGGCATTGTCAGTCTGGGCGCCAATGCTGCACGTATCATGTTTGAATACAACGATGGCGAAAACAGCTCTTTGCTCGGTGTCGACATTCAGACTTCCGCTGTACCTTTGCCAGGCGCGGCATGGTTGTTCGGTGCAGGTCTGATTGGTCTGGCAGGCATTGTACGAAGAAGAAAAGCCTGATCACCAGATAGAAGCCAAATAAAAAAGCCAGACTCCGGTCTGGCTTTTTTATTTAAGGTGAACAATATTAGTATGAATTCGATTAAGTGCATGCTGGTAGGCTTCCGGTTTCGCATCAGCCTGCGGCCTGCCGAGATAAAAGCCCTGCACATAATCGATACCAAAGCGCTTCAGCAAGTCGAGGGAAGCAGCATCCAGAACGTATTCCGCTATCGTTTTCTTACCCAGGGTGCGTGCAATCTGAATCATCGATTGCACCATCGCCTGATCGACCGGATCGTTGGCCATGTTTTCGATAAAGCCACCATCCAGCTTCAGATAATCCACCGGCAGATGTTTCAGATAATTGAAAGAACTGAAGCCGACACCAAAGTCATCCAGCGCGAAGCGATAGCCCAGTTTATTGAGTTCGATAATCCGTTGTCTGGCACGTTCGATCTGACGCACAGCGGTCTGTTCGGTAATTTCGAAAATAATACCCTCCGGACTCACCTGATAACGGTCGGCAAACCCGAGTATGCGATCAACCAGATCTGGCGCCTCGAACACCCTGCCTGACAGATTGATCGACAACCTGACCTGACGCCCCTGCTGTTCCAGTTCAGACATTTTCTTGAATGCATTGCAGATAACCCAGTAGTCCACATCCACTGCCACGCCAAGACGATCTGCAGCGGGCAGAAAAGCATTCGGATACAGTAACTCACTACCCTGCTGATTCAGCCTGAGCAACACTTCATAATATTCATAATCTTCATTTCCGAGTGAGACGATAGGCTGGTAATGTAATTCAAAACTATCGTACTTAATGGCTTCCTTGATTTTCTTCGACCAGCCCATATCGACAACTTTTCGAATTTCCTCACGCTCGTGAGCATCGAACACATGATATCGGTTACGCCCCTTGGATTTGGCCTGAAAGCAGGCCATATCAGCCTGAGAAAAGATTTCTTCCACTGAAAATTCCCTGGAACCGATCATCACAACACCGATGCTGCAGTACACATTGAAAGACTGGTTGTTCTCGACAAAAACAAACTCCTGCATGCTCTGCACCAGTGAATCGGCTATGGCCTCCGCATCATGCTCCGACACCGAGCGTGCAATCACGGTAAACTCATCTCCACCGAAACGGGCAATGACGTCATCCTCACGCATACGATGTTTCAACATGTCGGCAATTTCCGCCAGCAGACGATCACCAGCAGCATGTCCCAGGGTATCGTTAATGTATTTAAACTGATCGAGGTCGATAAACAGCAATGCACTGGTATCGTGTTCGCGATTGACGCGATCGAATTCTTCCTTGAGTAAAAGATTGAAATTATGTTTATTGAGCAGCCCGGTAAGAGAATCGTAATTGGCCAGCTTGCGCAACTTCCGATCCCGGTTTTTCAATGCCGAAATTGTCGTATTGAGCGCATTGGCTATCGCGATGACTTCCTCGTCACCGCGGCCTTCTACGTAAACATCAGTATCGCCATCAGCCAGACGTGCCAGTGGTGTACGCAAATCCACCAGCGGACTCAAGGCGCGTTTGATAATGATACGACTGAAAAAAGCGGTGATTACAAACAGCCCGGCAAAAATCAGACTGCCGATAGAAAGGTTCTTGAACAAATGCCGCCGATACAGACTGAAGTCGAGACCGACTTCGACATAGCCGATCACTTTCAAGGATTCGGTCTGGTCCTCATTCATGTCGAAATCAAGCAGATCGCCCTGCGGTATGGAACGCACCACGATCGGAGCCGCCGCCTGCACCAGCGAATAGCTATTGTCGGCGGTGTGTAGAAACAGTGGCTCCCCAGCATCGACATTGAGTTTCAACCATTCGAGCTGAGTTTTATCGAGCTGGGGTATTTCGTATGTACGCGCTGATTCTGCCTGGTAATCGGCGATCACCGAATTTTTGTCGGACTCGTAATAACGCAGATAAGCCAGCTCGGGAAATCGCGAAACATGATCACGAATGGAACGAAACAGGTCCGCGTCGCTGGCTGCATACAGAGGTGTACCCAGTTCATCGAGCTTGTGCACCCATTCGATGGCCTGGTAGCGAAAATTGTCTTCGATCACGCGGGTCGACCCCAGCCAGATACCCGCTATGGCCAGTACGTAGATGATGAAACCCCACACCAGGATCAAACCCAGAATACGATCGACAATACTGCGACTTTTGCGTCGCGAAAAGAAGGTGCGTTTACGGAACCAGGAATGAAATCGTTTCAGGCCGGACAGTTCTTTCAGATGATCGTCGACATTCTTATGAGCATCAATCCAGCTCGATCGGGCATGCTGCCAGATCGCATCGGATTTATCACCCTGTGGTGCGACGTCATTCATCGATATACTTTTTATATTTCTCGGGTATGGTCAGGCCCAGTTGCCTGGCGACGACGGGATTGATACCGATCTCATGTTCATCGAGTAACTCAACGTCGGCGCCCGGGATGGTGTCGCTATGCTGGCCGTCTTTTAAACGCGCCATAATTTTATCACTCACCTCTTTGGGCAAGATACGACTGTAAAACAGTCCACCCAGCTTGAGCAGACTGGGTGAGAACACCACCGTCTGTTTACCCTCTTTGGAATTATAGGTCAACGCTTCCTTCAGAGTCTTGCGACTCAGTACACGATTATCCGGAATAATCCACATCCCCTGAATGTCGCTATCCAGGTATTTGGTCTGGTACAGAAACTCTTTATCGGTGTGTACGATTATGTGCACCAGTTCAATGTTTTGTAACTTCGCCGCCTGTTTTGCAGCCGACATATATTCGTCGAGACGGGGGCCGGAAATCACCGCAACTTTACGCGTTGCCGGCGACAATATTTTCCAGTCTCTGAACAATCCGCTGGAACCGGGCAACGCACTCACGCCCTTGGTATGATCGTTTGTCAGATTGTAATCACGATAATTAAACACATAACAGAAATATACCTGTTTGTGCTCCAGCCTCGACACCGCTTGCGCAGCACGTAAACCGACAGCAACAATTTGATCCCGGTCGGAGAGTTGAAGACCATCGAGTAGTTTCCTGTCCTGATCGGAATGCCCGCTAAGTACGAACAGCTTTGCGCGATCATCCAGCTCCCTGAGCAGGTAATCGGCAAATTCTCGATAAACCTCCAGGTCACCACTCAGCACAATGGCAACCGACATCGGCTGTTCGACTTCGGGTGGCACCGTCGGCTGAACGGTTTCGGTGACACTGGCCGCATCTTCGTCTTCCTCGAACCTGGACTCGGGCTCGACACTGGTGCGCGGTGCGGGTGTGGCAGGTTTACCGGGCGATACTGTTTTTATCGGTGTACAGGCCTGCATTGAACAGAGCAATAACAGGCTGAACAGAAGCTGAAACGAATACCTCGTTTGAATGAGCGGATCGGTTAATTTCATAGGCGTGGATAATCACCCGGAGGTGCATTGTAGTCTGGGAAACGAAATTAACCGAAATTATAGTACAGATGACGCCATCCCTGGCAGTGTATCCTTAGGCAGCAGCGTGAGCGTTAGCGCCTCGCTTGAAGGTGAGTTCGCCATCAGCAACATCGACTTCGATGACATCGCCCGGATAATATTCACCCTGCAGTATCTGCTGCGCGAGTGAATTTTCCAGCGTTTGCTGAATCGCACGTTTCAGGGGACGTGCACCGTAAACCGGATCGAAGCCGGCTTCGCCCAGCTTATCCAGTGCCGCATCGCTGAGTTTAAGATCCATATCCTTGTCCTGCAGCCTGCGCCGCAGATAATCGATCTGAATCAGCGTAATGGAACGAATCTGATCCCTGCCCAGCGGATGGAAAACCACTGTTTCATCGATACGGTTGATGAACTCGGGACGGAAATGTTGTGCAACGGTATCCATCACTGCGGATTTCATCGCTTCGTATTCACCCTTCTCTGCGAATTCCTGTATCGCCTGAGAACCCAGGTTGGACGTCATGACGATGACGGTATTGCGGAAATCAACGGTACGTCCCTGGCCGTCGGTTAAACGACCGTCATCCAGCACCTGCAACAGAACGTTGAACACATCCGGATGGGCTTTCTCGACTTCATCCAGCAGTACCACTGAATAAGGTTTGCGACGTACCGCTTCGGTCAGGTAACCGCCCTCTTCATAACCGACATACCCCGGCGGTGCACCGATCAGACGTGCCACGGAATGTTTTTCCATGAATTCCGACATATCGATTCGCACCATGGCCTCTTCGGTATCGAACAGAAAATGAGCCAGCGCCTTGGTCAGTTCGGTCTTACCGACACCGGTCGGCCCCAGGAACAGGAACGAACCATTGGGACGGTTGGGATCGGACAGACCCGCACGTGAACGACGAATCGCATTGGACACTGCAGCCACCGCATCATCCTGACCGACAACCCGTTTGCGCAATTCATCTTCCATACGCAACAGTTTTTCCTTTTCGCCTTCCATCATCTTGGCAACCGGAATACCGGTCCAGCGTGACACCACTTCGGCAATTTCTTCTTCGGTAACACGGTTACGCAACAGGGTCATTTCCTGCATCTCCGCCTGGGCCGCCATATCGAGCTGTTTTTCCAGTTCCGGAATACGTCCGTACTGCAACTCGGACATGCGTGTCAGGTCGTTCGCGCGACGTGCGGTTTCCATTTCCAGTCGCGCCTGCTCCAGTTGTTCCTTAATATTCGCCGTGCCGTTTAACGCCGCTTTTTCCGAAGTCCAGACTTCTTCCAGTTCGGCATATTCTTTTTCCAGTGTGGCGACCTCGTCTTCCAGTTTGGACAGACGATCCAGAGAGGCTTTGTCTTCTTCCTTCTTCATCGCTTCGCGTTCGATCTTCAACTGAATCAGGCGACGCTCCAGACGATCCATCGCTTCCGGTTTGGAGTCCATTTCCATACGAATACGACTGGCCGCTTCGTCGATCAGGTCGATGGCCTTATCGGGCAGCTGGCGGTCGGTAATGTAACGATGGGATAAAGTCGCTGCGGACACGATGGCCGGGTCGATGATATCGACACCGTGATGCACTTCGTAACGTTCTTTCAGGCCGCGCAGAATGGCAATGGTGTCTTCCACATTGGGTTCATCCACCAGAACTTTCTGGAAGCGACGTTCCAGGGCGGCATCTTTTTCGATGTACTTGCGATACTCGTCTAATGTCGTCGCGCCGACACAATGCAGTTCGCCACGCGCCAGTGCGGGCTTCAGCATGTTGCCCGCGTCCATGGCGCCTTCCGCCTTGCCGGCGCCGACCATGGTGTGCAACTCGTCGATAAACAGAATGATCTGGCCTTCCTGCTTCGCCAGGTCATTAAGAACGGCCTTTAAACGTTCTTCGAATTCGCCACGGAATTTGGCACCGGCGATCAGTGCACCCATGTCCAGCGACAACAGACGTTTGTTCTTCAGGCCTTCCGGCACTTCACCGTTGACAATACGCTGTGCCAGGCCTTCAACGATGGCGGTTTTACCGACACCGGGTTCGCCGATCAATACCGGATTGTTCTTGGTACGACGTTGCAGGACCTGCACGGTGCGACGAATTTCCTCGTCACGACCGATCACCGGATCCAGTTTGCCCTGTTCCGCACGCTCGGTTAAATCGATGGTGTATTTTTCCAGCGCCTGGCGCTGATCTTCGGCATTGGGATCATCGACTTTCTGGCCACCGCGCACATCTTCGATCGCCTGTTCCAGTTTTGCCTTGTCGACACCGAATTCTTTCAGCAGGTCGCCGATACGGCTCTTGTCGTCGATGCAGGCGAGCACGAACAGTTCGCTGGTGATGTACTGGTCCTTGCGCTTTTGCGCCAGTTTATCGGCGACATTGAGCAGGCGCCCCAGATCGTTGGAAATGTGCACCTCACCGGCGGTACCTTCCACCTGGGGCAGGCGCTCCAGTTCTTCGCCGAGGCGTGAGCGCAGGCCGTTGACGTTGGCACCGGCTACCGACAGCAAATGACGCACGCTGCCGCCATCCTGGTCGAGCAGCGCCTGCATCAGGTGCACCGGTTCGATGTACTGATGATCGCGCCCCACCGCCAGCGACTGAGCTTCAGCAAGGGCCATCTGGAACTTGCTGGTGAATCGGTCCATTCTCATGGGAAAACCCTCAAAATTTTTACTATTAACCCAGAAATATGGGTGGTCGAGGGAAATTCAACTGATCTACATCAAAGCCGGGTCACTGTCCCTGCGACCTGTTCGCGTGCTGGCTGATAAATTCTTCCACCGACATGGGTTCGCCGATCATGTAACCCTGTCCTACGTCACACAGGTTCTGTTTCAGGAAATCCCATTGCTGCTGGCTTTCCACGCCCTCGGCGACCACCTTCAACTTGAGCTTGTGAGCCATGGCGATAACTGCGGCGGAGATTTCCATATCGTCGTGATCATCGGGAATATCTTTTATAAAGGTACGGTCGATTTTCAGCGCATCGATGGGTAAGCGCTTCAGGTAATTCAACGAAGAATACCCGGTGCCGAAGTCGTCGATAGAAATGGATATGCCCAGCGACTTGAGTTTGTCCAGCACCGGCACCGCGTGATCCAGGTATTCCATCAGCGTGGTTTCGGTGATTTCCAGCTCCAGGTTGATGGGCTTGAAGCCGGTAAAGTCGAGGACATTCTGGATCATGTCCAGCAAATTCGGGTCGCGGAACTGGCGTGCCGAGAGGTTCACCGCCAGCTTGATGTTGTTGATACCGCTGATTTCGCAGGAGCGCCATTCCCGGCAGGCATTCTTCAGCACCCATTCACCCAGCGGCACCACCAGGCCGGTTTCTTCCGCCACCTTGATGAACTGGTCCGGGGCCAGCACGCCCTTGTCCGGATGTTCCCAGCGTACCAGCGCTTCGACACCGACCAGCTTGCCGGTATCGATGGCCCGCTGCGGCTGGTAACGCAGAGTCAGCTCATTGTTTTCGATGGCCTGGCGCAACTGGCTTTCGATCAGCAACTGGTCCAGCACCTTGTTATTCATTTCCTCGGTGAAGAACTGGTAATTGTTGCGACCCATGGACTTGGCGCGATACATGGCCAGATCGGCGTTCTTCAGCAGGATATCCGCATTCAGCGAATCGTCCGGGGCCAGGGTAATGCCGATACTCGGCGTGACGATCATCTTATGAGTAAGCATGGCGAAGGGCACCGCCATCGCCTCCATGATTTTGCGCGCTACGGCAGAGGCGCCGGCGCTGCCATCGACATCGGTGAGCAGGATCACGAATTCATCGCCACCCATGCGGGCCACCGTATCCTGGTGACGGACGCACTGGCGCAGCCGTTCCGCCACCTGCATCAACAGGGCGTCACCCATATCATGACCCAGCGAATCGTTGATGCGCTTGAACTGGTCCAGATCGAGATACAGTAAGGCGGTCTGTTTTTCGTTGCGTTGAATGGCTTTCAGCACCTGTTCCAGGCGGTCGCGGAACAGTAAGCGATTGGCCAGCCCGGTGAGGGTATCCACATAGGCCAGCTGCTCCATTTTCATGTGCGCTTCCTTGAGCTGGGACACGTCTTCACTGACCATCACATAGTGACTGATCTGGCCTTTTTCGTCTTCGATCGCGGACACCGTGGTCAGCGACCAGAACGACTCGCCGTTCTTCTTTCGGGTGAGGATTTCCCCCTGCCAGTCCTCGCCCAGTGCGACCGTGCCCCAGATGTCGGTAACCTGTTCGATATCCGTGTCCTCACAACGCAGGATGCTGACATTTTTATCCAGCACTTCACCACGGGTATAACCGGTCACTTCACAGAACTTGGGATTCACATACTGAATGTCACCATCGTTGTTGGTGATGATGACCACGGTACCGCTCTGCTCCACCGCGCTGGACAGCATGCGCAACTGCAGTTCCTGCTCACGTTGCGCACTCACGTCCATCACTCCGGCAATGGCACCGTCGAATACATTCTTGGCGTTGTACACCGGGGACGAAGCAACCGTGGCATAAACCCGGTGACCATCGCGATGCAGAAACTCGAAATCGTACACATCACTCTTTCCTTTACGATGTGTGCGTATCTTGTTCTTTGCCATGGACGACATGTTGTGATCGACGAAGTCGAACAGGCTCTTGCCAAGCATGTCATCGATGCGATAGCCGAGCATGTCTGCCATGCTCTGGTTGACGAAACGGGTATTGTTGTATTTATCGACGATCCAGATCCCTTCGTGCAGGTGTTCGACGATCTGGCGATACAGACTTTCACCCCGACTCACGTCGTGCATCACGGTAAACACACGGGTCGCCCAGCCCTTGTCGTCGCGGTCCATGGCGACACCGGTGACTTCGACGGGTATCCAGCCCTGGGTTGCATGACGAATCCGGAATGAACTGATGACCTTGTCTTCACTGCCCGAATACAGGCGATTGAATTCGCTGCTCACCCGGGCATGGTCGGTGGGATGAATTTGCTGGCCCCACCAGACGTAAAAAATATCGGCGGGCGGAATATCTTCCGGGGCATGGCCGAGTATGCTCGCCCAGCCGGTATCGAAATTCAGATAGGCGTGCGGCGGCAATCCGTATTCACAGATACCCAGGTTACCCAATTGCAGTGCCAGCTGACTACGTTCCAGCGTATTCAGCGCCTGGTTTTCCGTTGACATCTCGACCTTCGACTTGAACTGTTTAGACATGAATCCCTGCAACATTTATTTAGCGCGCATATACCAAGGATAATAGCCCTAAATTTACATGTCTGCCGTTTACGGCCTTGATTTATCTGAAAATACACGGTATTCGGGATGACCACCGTGGGGCCCGGAACGGGCCTATTTATAGACCTTGCGTTTGAACAGGTCGGTGCGTCGACTGACCAGGCGATCGAGAAACAGCAGACCGTCCAGGTGATCCATTTCATGCTGAATGGCGCGAGCTTCGAAACCGCTGCTTTCGATGTCATGCCGCTGGCCGTTTTCATCCAGGTAATTCAGCTTGATGGTCTCGGCACGGATGACGTTGCCGGTAAAATCCGGCACCGACAGACAGCCTTCACGCCCCATCACCATACCGTCCCATTCGGTAATTTCAGGATTGATCATGATCATGTGGCCATGGTTGTCACAGGGTTTACGGGTGTTGGACACATCGACGATCACGATGCGCTTCTGCATGCCCACCTGGGGCGCGGCAATGCCCACGGCACCGGGCCCCGCCTGGCGGGTGGCCTCCAGATCGCGAATAAAGCGCTGTAGTTCGTCATCGATGTCCGTCACCTCGGCGGACAGGTTCTTCAGCCGGTCGTCCGGATAGGTCAGGATGTCCAGTACCGACATATCAACCCCGCACGGTTTCTATGGCGGTCAGGGTCACCTCGATGTCGTCACCCAGTGCATCGACCGCCTGTTGCAGCGCTTCCAGGCCACGGCTGGCCGTGCCTTCCATGGACATGATGTAAATGGGCCGCCCGGCGCTGCCGCCGACCGCGGTTTCCAGATCGATAATGTTCATCCCGGCTTCCGCCAGGGCGCCGGTGACCTGGGCCACGATGCCGGTACGATCAGCGCCGTACACGGTAATGTGAACATCCGGCTCCGCCTGCTGGCCTGCGGCGGCCACATCTTCATCCAGGTGCAGGTGCAGTTTCATCTGTTCCAGCACCGGCGCCAACAACTCATCCAGCGCCAGCCCGGCCTGATGCTCGACCCGCAGCATAATGGCGAAATTGCCGCCCAGCCGCATCATCGAAGCTTCCGCCAGCTGACAGCCGGCATCAAACAGGGCGGTGGAAACGGCGGCAACGATACCGGGCCGGTCTTCACCGACCAGGGTTAGCACGGACCATGTCATGGTTGATCTCCCATCCAGATTAAACTCGCCATACGCCCGGTTTTACCATCCCGGCGATAGGAATAAAAACGTGTCGCGTCCTGATAAGTACACAGGCCGCCACCGTACACCGCTTCGATACCGGCGGCCTGCAGACGCTGCCGTGCCAGCCGGTAGATGTCCGCCAGCCAGTGTCCGGGCCCATGAGGCTGGAACGCTTCGGCGGCTATCGGCAAATCCTGTTCGAATGCCTGTTTGACCTCATCACCCACTTCGAAGGCGCTGGGGCCGATGGCCGGCCCCAGCCAGACCAGTAATTCCTCGCGTGCATCCGTAAAGGTTTGCAGTGTCTGCTCGATAACACCGGCCTGCAATCCGCGCCAGCCGGCATGGGCCGCCGCCACCTGGCTACCGTCGCGATTGCAGATCAATACCGGCAGGCAATCGGCGGTGAGTACACTACACACCACCTGTGACCGATGGGTGAAACTGGCATCGGCACGACGATCGGCGGCCGGGTCGCCGGCATCGGTTACCGCCACGCCATGCACCTGTTCCAGCCAGCAGGGCTCGGCGGGCAGATGCAGATGTTCTCGGAGCAGGCGTCTGTTCTGTTGCACCGCGGCCGGGTCATCTTCGACATGATCGGCAAGATTAAACCCCGCATAGGGTTCGACACTGACGCCACCGAGACGCGTGGTGACACAGGCTTTCACATGAGCCGGCGCCGGCCAGTCGGCTTCGATAATCTCGATATTATTCGACATCGTCATACCAGTCCCAGTCGAAGTCATCGTTGTCGAGCCCGGCATCCATATCGCCGGCATCCGCGCGTAACAGCGCCAGCAGCTGCTGCATATCGTCGGGCAATTCGGTTTTCCAGCTCATCTCACGGCCGCTGCTCGGGTGGATCAGACCCAGCTTGCGGGCATGCAGCGCCTGGCGCGGGAACGCCCGCAATGCGGCCTTGAGTTCGTCGCCGGCGCCGCGCGGCAACTTGAGCCGTCCGCCGTACACCGGATCGCCCACCAGCGGATAATTGATGTGTGCCATGTGCACTCGAATCTGGTGGGTGCGCCCGGTCTCCAGATTCACGCGAATATGGCTGTGACCGCGGAAACGCTCGATCACCCGGTAGTGACTGATCGCCGGTTTGCCCTCGATTTTCACCGCCATGCGCTTGCGGTCCCGGGCGTGCCGACCGATGGGCTGATCCACGGTGCCGCCCGCGGTCATTACACCGCAAACGATGGCCTCGTATTCTCGATGCACGGTACGCGCCTGCAGCTGCTCGACCAGGGATTTGTGCGCTTTCAGGTTGCGCGCCACCACCAGCAGGCCGGAAGTATCCTTGTCCAGGCGATGCACGATACCCGCTCGCGGCACTTCGGCCAGATGCGCATCCAGGTGCAGCAGGGCATTCTGCAAGGTACCGTCGGCGTGGCCCGCTGCCGGATGCACCACCAGCCCCGCCGGCTTGTTGATGACAATCAGATCCTCGTCCTGGTACACCAGATCCAGCTCGATCGCCTGCGGCTGGCAGCCTTCATCCAGCGACTCGGCTTCGACATGCACTTCGATCAGCTCGTCGCCGACCACCTTATCCTTGGCACGCGGCACCGCGCCGTCCAGTCGCACCTTGCCGGATTTGATCCAGCTTTGCAGGCGACTACGGGAATAATCGGGGAACAGTTCGGCCAGCACCGCGTCGACACGCTGGCGTGCACAATGGGCGGGAACCGTGGCAGTTAATATGTGTTCGGACATAGATCGATTCAGGAACTCAGGTATAATCGCGCATTCTAATCAATATTGTGATCATTCGATAATTTTCATGCGCTTTTTATTCATTTCCCTGAGCCTGTGCTGCAGCCTGATGCTCTCCGCCTGCAGTGACGGCCCGAAAGAAGACCCCTACGCCGACTGGACCCCGAAAGATTTTTACGACAATGCGCGACGCGCACTGGACTCGGCTGAATTCGAAACCGCCATCGAGAACCTGGAATCCCTGGAAGCCCGCTTTCCATTCAGCGCCTACGCCCGACAGGCGCAGCTGGACGTTGCCTATGCCTACTACAAGTTCGAAGAACCGGATTCCGCCATCGCCGCTGCTGACCGCTTCATGCGCCTCAACCCGCGCGACCCCAATGTGGACTACGCCTGGTACCTGAAAGGGCTGGCCAATTTTTCACGCGGCACCGGTTTTCTGGATTCCTGGTTCCCGCGCGACCTGGCCCAGCATGACACCAAGACCATCAAGGATGCGATACAGGACTTCTCCACTTTGATCCGCCGCTTCCCGGACAGCAAATACGCCGGCGATGCCTATATGCGGCTGCAATACCTGAGAAACAAACTGGCGCAGCACGAGATTTATGTTGCCGAATATTATCTGAAGCGCAAAGCCTGGCTGGCGGCCGCACGTCGAGCCCAGTACACGCTGGAGCATTATCAACAGACACCGGCCAGTCGCCGGGCGCTGGAAATTATGGTGCAGGCTTATCAGGAGCTGGGGCTGGACGATTTGCTCGCAGACGCACAACAGGTGCTGGTAAACAACCCGGCACAACCGGCCAGTAGTCCAAACAAAATGACCGAAATCGACCCGCCCGCTACGGCCAGCACTGGTCAACCCAACTAACGAAAAAAGGCGCCTGTCAGGGCGCCTTTTTTTGTTTACCACAAAATAATTAAATGGCTTCTTTGTCCGTTTCGCCAGTACGAATACGTACAATGTTCTCTACTGGCGTAACAAAGATTTTACCGTCACCAATCTTACCAGTGCGTGCTGCATTGGTAATTGCTTCGACACACTGATCAACGCGGTCGGAATCAATGACGATTTCGATCTTCACCTTGGGGATAAAATCCACCACGTATTCAGCACCGCGATACAATTCGGTGTGGCCTTTCTGACGACCAAAGCCTTTGACTTCAGTAGCTGTCATACCGGTGATACCAATTTCGGTGAGTGCAGTTCGCACATCATCCAGCTTGAAGGGTTTGATAATGGCTTCTACTTTCTTCATTCTATCCCCCTGGGTCGATTTAAATACATCATATCACTTTTCAGTTGCCATGATAGCCTGACGAAATGGGATAGCGTCTATCCCGACCGAATGCCCGGCGGGTGATCTTAACCCCTGGTGGTGCCTGGCGACGTTTGTATTCGTTTATTTGTACCATGCGCACGACCTTTTCAACAATAGCCGGATCAAAACCCGCATCAATAAGCTCCATTTTGGGGCGGTCCTGTTCCACAGAAAGCTCCAGAATGGTGTCTAATGCATCATATGGGGGCAAACTATCCTGGTCGATCTGATCCGGTCGCAGCTCAGCAGATGGCGGCCGTTCCAGTACCCTTTGCGGAATCACCGGTGCAATATTGTTGCGATAAGCACACAATTCGTAAACCCGTGTTTTATACACATCTTTTAATGGTGCAAAACCACCAGCCATGTCGCCATACAGGGTGCTGTATCCGACGGCCATTTCACTCTTGTTGCCCGTTGTTAAAACCATTCGCCTCATCTTGTTCGACAGGGCCATCAGGATGACACCACGACAACGCGCCTGGATGTTTTCTTCCGTGGTATCTGGCGGCATTCCCTTGAATGAGTCAGCCAGCAACTCCAGAAAACTGTCGAATGCAGGCTCGATGGAAATGATTCGATAGTCGACATTCAGCGCACGGGCTTCGGCCTCGGCATCCTGTAAACTCATGTCGGCGGTATAACGGGACGGCATCATCACCGCCATTACCTGATCAGCGCCAAGTGCATCCACCGCGATGGCCAGAGTCAGTGCTGAATCCACGCCACCGGACAACCCGATAACGACACCCGTAAACCCGTTGTGCTGAACATAGTCTCGTACCGCGGTGACCAGTGCCTTGTAGATATTCGCCTGCTCCGATTGCGGCTCATAAAAAGGTGTATCCACTGCACTGATGTGGCCGTCCGCGTGATAATCATAAACCAGTTGTGCACAATCGAAGTCCGGGCCGCGACCTATTAGCTGCCCCTGACAATCCAGTACCAGAGACTCACCATCGAACACCAGCTCATCCTGACCGCCAATCAGGTTCGTGTAAAACATGGCCATACCGGTTTCCTGCTGACGGGATCGAAGCACCTCAAGACGCTCCTGGTACTTACCACAATGATAAGGTGAAGCATTCAGAATCAACATGGCCTGAGCACCGGCTCGATGGGCTTCTTCTGCCGGCTGCGACAACCAGATGTCTTCGCAGATACTAAGTCCGAATCGACTGCCGTTAACCTCGATAACCAGTGGTTGATCTCCCCCACTGAAATAACGCTTTTCATCGAATACGGCATAATTAGGTAATGTGTATTTATGATATATCGAGCGTAGACTTCCCTGATGGGCGTAGAATGCCGCATTGAACAGCTTATCCTGTTGCTGATGAGGCGCACCGAAGACGACATGGACATCACCGATGGCAGCACAGATTTGCCGTACGGCCTGCTCACACTGCTGTAAAAATCCGCTGCGTAACAGCAGGTCTTCAGGCGGATAGCCACTTAATGCCAGTTCAGGGAATACCACAAGATGCGCTCCGGACTGGCGCGCTTGCTCGGCTAAGGTTATGATTTTATTTGCATTGGCCGCGATATCTCCGACCAGAAAAGAGTCCTGGATCAAATGAATGCGCACAGACTTTGTCATAGATTGCGGATACCCCGGTTAAAGGTCTGAATTTTATCAGGAAAGGTGTAAACAATAACGTTATGTTTCGAAATCTTATCATCCTCATCGCTATAGTCGCACTGGTCTGGATCGTGCGCGGCATCATCCGCCGCAATCAGCTCAAAGAACCTGGGGCACCGCGTCAACAGAAAAACCAGGACATGGTGCAGTGCGCCCTGTGCCAGACCTATGTCCCAAAAGATGAAGCACAGCAATATGATGATCATTTCTTCTGTGGCACGGCGCACCTCCAGGACTGGAAGAACCGACATTGATTTCCCTGGACCGACAGGATTCCCCTGAATCCGATCAGGCACTGCGTAACTGGTCTTCGCTCAACCATTTCAATTTCTATCGTCTGCTGCTGGCCGGCGCGTTATTGCTGTTTTATTTCAAATCTTTACTCGGCGGCTTTCTAGGTCGCCATAATCATGAAGGTTTTGTAATCGTCAGTCTGATATTTTTACTCAGCGGCGCGGTTTATCTCCTGCTGGGTATCAGAAAACAGCCCTCGTTCAAATCGCAAATCATCCTGACGAATGGCAGCGATATTGTACTGATTACCCTGATGATGCATTTTAGCGGTGGCCTGGTGAGCGGACTGGGAATGCTGCTTATCATTAACATCGCGGCCACCGGTACGTTTTTACAGACTCGGGATTCCTACTTTTTTGCGGCCATTGCGTCCATGGGCGTCCTGTTCGAACAAACCTATTCCCATCTCAACGACATGACCCTGCCCAGTGCCTATTCCGCAGCCGGCATACTGGGCATGGTGTTTTTCGGGTCCAGTATGCTGGCATCGATTTTGTCACGCCAGGTCAGGGAATCGGAGGCCCTGGCGAGTCAACGTACCGCTGATTTACACAGCCTGGAAAAACTGAACGAACAGATTATTCAAAACATGAGAACCGGCATCATGGTCGTTGACAGCCAGGGCTATGTCCGCATGGCCAACAGTTCGGCGGAGAACCTGCTGGGGAATATTTCGCTGAGGAATCAACCCCTTCTCAATACGATCTTTCCGCCACTGGACGAACGTCTCAAGGAATGGCGAAACCAGCCCAGAATGTTCCAGAAACCGATCCGCCAGAAACGCGGCTTACCGGACATCCAGCCCGGGTTTCTCAAGCTGGAAAACAGCGGCTCCAACCCTGGCGACAGCCTGATATTTCTCGAAGAAGCCACCCACCTCAACCAGCGTTTTCAGCAAATCAAGCTGGCTTCACTAGGCAGACTCACCGCCAGCATCGCGCACGAGATTCGCAATCCGCTCAGCGCCATCAATCATGCTGCCCAGCTGTTGAACGAATCTGAACTGGCCACTGTCGATGTCAAACTAACCCAGATCATTACCACCCAGGTACAGCGACTGGATAAAATTGTGGAGAATGTTCTGAGCCTGTCACGTCCCCAAAAAGGCAAACCGGACAGTATCCAGCTAAGCCCCTGGCTGGAGAATTTTCGCCTCGAATTCGCACAGGCGCAGCGCCTCAATCCCGAACAGTTAACCATTGATATTAATCCTGAAGACCTGTGCATGCTGTTCGAAGCCAGCCACCTGTATCAGGTCGTTCACAATCTGTGTACCAATGCAGTCAACCACAGTGACAAAGCCCTGCACGACATTAAAATACTTCTGCATGCAGACCTGGACCCGATTCGTGATCAATATTTTCTAGACATCATCGACAACGGCCCGGGTATCAACGCAGAACAGCAGGAACAGATCTTTGATCCTTTCTTCACTACAAGCTCGAAAGGGACCGGCCTCGGCCTGTTCATTACCAAGGAAATGATCGAAACCAATCGGGGACAAATCCGCTATTTAGATCATGCCGATGGCGGCAGTTGTTTCCGCATCTACTTTTTATCGCCCTGAAATGATGGCGATGTCACCCGGCCGAATCCGACATCGTCGGTTCACCTGCTTTTTGGTCTTCTACGATTGTCAAAAGTTGACAATTTTGTCAACTCGGGACACTTGCCAGCGTTTTTGTCAACTCCTGCCAACCCAGAAACAGACCCCAGACACCAATATAATTATTTT
>CBDULQ010000026.1:0-22448 GCA_965368115.1 uncultured Gammaproteobacteria bacterium
ACCTCGAGGATAACTTCGATATCGGTTATCTGATGCTGATCCTGCTCACCGGCTTCGGCTGGGGCATGGCCGCCTATTTTCTGTTTCCACTGGATGCGCCCCGGCAGGTGGTGATGGGCTTCATCATGTCCGGCATTATTGCCGGGGCGTTGCCGGTGTTGTCACCCTTTATTCGCATCTATTACGCCTATATCGGATTCATTCTATTGCCCCTGGCGGCACGTACTCTGCAACTGGAACAGGGTTACGAAATGGTCGCGCCGATGGTGCTCCTGTTCATGATCGGCATGGCGATCACCGGACGTCGTCTGAACAAGGCGATGACGTCGACTCTGGAAGTGCGTTTTCATAATGAATCGCTGGTCAAGTTTCTCAGTCAGGCGCGTAACGAAAGCGAAGATCTGAACGAAGAACTGTCTACCGAAATCGAACAACGCAAACGGGTTGAAAAAGAATTGCAGAAAGCCAAGGAGCTGGCGGAAGCGGCGAGTAAAACCAAAAGCGAATTCCTCGCCAATATGAGTCACGAGATTCGTACACCCATGAACGGTATTCTGGGGACCCTGCAGATTCTGCAGGATAGTGAACTCAGCAAGGAACAACGTGAATACGTCGGTATCGCATACAATTCCGGCGAAGCGTTGCTGTCACTGCTTAATGACATTCTGGACTTTTCCAAAATCGAAGCGGGTAAGCTGGAACTGGAATACATTCCATTCGACCTGGCCCAGGTCATTCGTGAACTGGAAGTGTTGCTGAAAGGCAAAGTCGATGAACGCGGCATTCGCCTGGCCACCGACGTTCCGCAACAGCTTCCGCCGGTGTTGCGTGGCGATCCGGTGCGTATTCGACAGATACTCGCCAACCTGATGACCAATGCCATCAAGTTTACCGAACAGGGTGAAGTCAGGGTCAGGGTTGAGATCCTTGACCAGCAGGAGAATGCGGTTCGGGTGCGTATGGAAGTGATCGACACCGGTATCGGTATTCCCGACGAAGCACAACGTAAACTGTTTAACTCGTTCACCCAGGCGGATGGTTCGACGACACGTAAATACGGCGGAACCGGACTGGGTCTGGCCATCGTGCGTCAGCTGGTAACCATGATGCACGGGCGTCTCGGCGTGGACAGTGAACTGGGTAAAGGCTCCTGTTTCTGGATTGAAATCGGCTTTGAAATACCGGCCGGGGTCAGCCTGCAGACTGAACAGGCACCCGGGCCGTCGGCTCAGGTTGAACATGTACAAGGGCGTGTACTGCTGGTGGAGGACAATCCCGTCAACCAGGCTGTCGCCAAAAAAATGCTGGAAAAAATCGGTCTGCAGTATGAGGTGGCGGGCAATGGCCAGGAAGCGCTGCAGAGGCTTGAAGAAGATCACGACTTCAGTGCTGTGTTGATGGATTGCCAGATGCCGGTGATGGACGGTTACGCGGCCACCGGTGAAATCAGGCAACGCGAACAGCAATTTCGCCTGCAGCGTTTACCGGTGATCGCCATGACCGCCAACGCGATGGAAGGCGACAAGGAAAAATGTCTCGACGCCGGCATGGATGATTATGTCGCCAAGCCGGTAAAGATCGCCGAACTCAAACAGGTACTGGGACGCTGGTTGCAGGCGGGTTAATCGCTAGCTGGTTTTTAATTGCCCACTTTAGCGGTATGATTGGCGTCCCTGAAACGATGAAGTTGATATGTCCGGCTGCCGCACTCGATTACTCTGGCGAACCCGAAAACAGTGCCTGAACCATTCAGTGCCTGACGCGGTGGCCGACCTGTTGTATGACAGCGCTTCACTCACCGCTCGGCTGATCAGGAAATGCGCTGGACGTTTCCATGTCGAGGTTCTTTCCGAACGTCGCATCACCGTAACTCCCGATGAAATGCGTGCACTCAGGCTGCCGTTCCGGCGGCGCGCCCTGGTGCGTGAAGTACTGTTGAGGTGCGACCGGCAAGCCTGGGTTTATGCGCGTACAGTCATCCCCTTGCATAGCTTGCAAGGACCATTGCGCAGACTGACTCGGCTTGGTAATCGTCCCCTGGGGGCGGTGTTGTTTGCCGATCCCGGCATGCGCCGTGAAGAGATGGAAGTGACGCGAGTCAGTCCCGATCATGCCTGCTATAGCTGGTTGCGGCATGGTGGCGAAGAAGTGGTCTGGGGACGACGTTCGGTGTTTAGAATCAACCGGCGCCCGTTGCTGGTGAGCGAGTTCTTTCTGCCTGCAATCTATGAATAAACGATTTCCGTTTACTGAACGACTTCCGCTTTTTTGATGACGACCGTGATCTGTGGAACGTCGCTGGAAAACACGCCGGCGGCACCGGTCTCGACATTTTCGATACGATCCACGACATCCATGCCTCTGGTTACCCGGCCGAATACGGCATAGCCCCAGCCCTGCATGGATTTATTTCGAAAGTTGAGGTTGTCGTTGTTGACCGTGTTGATAAAAAACTGTGCCTGAGCCGAGTGGGGCTCGAATGTGCGCGCCATGGCAATGGTGCCGCGATCGTTTTTCAGGCCGTTGAAAGCTTCGTTAGGGATCGGCTGGTGCGTCGTTTTACGCTCCAGGTTGGGTGTGAATCCACCGCCCTGAATCATGAATCCCTTGATAACCCGGTGAAATACGGTGCCGTTGTAATAACCTTCGTTGACATAGCGCAGGAAGTTTTCCACCGTACGTGGTGCTTTGGCCGGATACAGTTCCAGTTCGATATTGCCCAGTGTGGTTTCCATGCGTACGCGTGGATTGTCGGCGGCCAGCGCCAGGTTGGACAGCAGCAGGCAAAGTACAGCGAGCAATATTTTTTTCATCATCGGCGCCTAGTTTCGGGTTGTTATGACCTTCAGGAACAGATCGATCAGTTGGTTCACCAGGTCGTCGATCGAGACGTTTTCGAAACGGTCGCCGGCCTGCAGACATTTCAATAATAGCACTTCCCGGATCATACCCTGGTACATCAATGCCGCAACTTTGACGTTGATCTCATCAATGCGGCCCTGGGCCTGTAATTCCGCGAGGTTATATTCGATGTAGTCGGTAAAACTCTTCCAGCGGTTCAGAAAAAATTCCCGGCTTGCGTCGCTGCCTTCGAGCTGGCTGTGCAGTTCCATCTTGAGCAGGTCGGGGTTCTTGACGATGCTGCTGACGAACACCCGGGTCATGCCGCGTAGTACGTTTTCGAAACCGATGTCGTCTTCGACCACGGTTTCCACGTAACTTTCCCGGGTGCAGGAGAATTCGTGTAATACGGCTTCGTAGAGTTCTTCTTTGGAATTGAAATGGCGATACAGAATGGCCGGGCTGACGCCCACAGCCTTGACGATTTCGTCGATGGATACGCCGTGAAAGCCGTTCTGTGCAAACAAACGTTTAGCGGCTTCGATGATGGAAGCGCGGCGTTCGTCGGCGGAAAGTCGTTTGACCAAGGTGATTGGTCCTTAGTTTAGAGACAAAAAAAACAGGTATCGACGGGGTCGATACCTGTTTCTATACAGAGCGATCAGGATTTCTTGATCATGAACTCGAAAGCACCGCCTGCTTCAGAGCTGGACAGCAGCTCATTGCCGGTTTGCTTGCAGAAAGCTTCGAAGTCCTTAACTGAACCCGGATCGGTCGCAACGATTTTCAGTACCTGGCCTGAAGACAGCTCAGCAATGGCTTTCTTGGCACGCAGGATGGGCAGGGGGCAGTTCAGACCTTTAGCGTCTAATTCGGCGTCGAAACTCATGGAAGTCTCTCCTTATCAGAAAATATTAAAAAGTAGTCAGATCTTGTTAGTGATCGTTCACTTACAATACGGATGAGCCTCCTGTTTGTCAATATGTGGCGAAGCTCCGGGCCGGGAATATTTTTTATCGTGCCTGGATGCAAATAATAAATCATGGGAATACAATGGCTTATGGAAAATAATACCCACCGTGACAGACCCTGCCCCTGTACCAGCGGACTGTCGTTCGAGGCTTGCTGTGGGCCGGTCATTCGCGGCGAAGAAAATGCGCGGACCGCACTGGCCCTGATGCGCTCGCGTTATACCGCTTATGTGTTGGGCGATGCAGACTATCTGCGGGCAAGCTGGCATGCCTCGACCCGGCCCGCCGAATTGCACCTGGCGGTGAATGAAAGTGGCTGGTGCGGACTGGAAATCCTGCATTGCGAGTCGGGTCAGCCCGGGGATGTCAGCGGTCGGGTCCATTTTTGCGCCCGTGCGCGGCAAGGCGTACTGGAAGAAAACAGTCGTTTCCGTTTTGAAGACGGCAGCTGGTATTACCTGGATGGCGAACTGATCGATGCGCCTCCGGCGAATCGCAAAGTTGGTCGCAATGAGCCCTGTCCCTGTGGCAGTGGCCGCAAATACAAGAAATGCTGCGGCCAGTGAGCTGAGACCTGCCTCAGTCGGCCAGGTGGATGTCGCCCTGGTCATCGACCCGGATCGGTACCGGGGTCAGGCCCTGACCGTTACAGGGGCCGCCAACGCATTCGCCGGATTCGATCAGGAACAGGGCGCCGTGTACCGAGCACTGGATCAGCGCGCCGTCCATATCGAGAAAATCGTCGGGACGCCATTCCAGGTTGACGCCCGCGTGGGGGCAGCGATTTTCGTAGCCGAACACCTGGCCATCCTTTTTGACCAGAAACATCAGAAATTCACGGTTGTCGCGTTCCAGTTCGAAGCCTTTGGCGCCCGGTTCGGCGATATCGTCTCTATGGCATAGGCGTTGTGTCATGATTCAGTATCCAGTTGGTCGAAGCCGAGCTGGCCGCATTTGCGCCCCGCCAGTCGACAGGCGTAAGTCAGCGCCCGCGGCAGGGATGATTCCTGCGCCAGGCTGTGGATCAGGCCGGCATTAAACGTGTCACCGGCACCAATGGTATCCACCAGTTGTTCAGGAGGGAAGGCCGGACTGTGCATCAACGTACCGGACTGCAATGCCCAGGCCCCCTCGCCACCCCAGGTACAGCTCAGGCGTTTGTCGGGCCATTGCTCGGCAAAATGGCGCAGGCATTGCTCTGCATTTTCGAAGCCGCGCTGCAGGGCGAAAGCGCGGGAAAACATGATCACATCGGCCAGCGGAAAAAGCTGATCCAGATCGGGGCGTTGTTTCTCCACTTCCAGCGACAGCGGTCGGCCAAGCTGACTCGCCTTGTTCATCATGCGGCGTGTCGCGTGACAATTGCGTGCCTCGAAATGAAACCAGTCATGGCCATCCAGGGTTAATGTGTCGAATTGATGAAAACTCAGTTCCGACAGATCTCGGTAATGTACGATGGTGCGTGAGCCGTTTTGTCGATTCAATGTGATGTACGATGTGGGCGTAGCGCCGCTCATCAGGATCATGCCGGGGTCGAATTCGATGCCTCGCCTGCGTAGATCGTCGACGATAAATCGGCCGCCCATATCGTCGGCCAGTGAGCAGGCCAGTCGGCATGAGTCGCCCAGTTGTACCAGGACACTGGCGGTGTTGGATGCGTTGCCTCCACGGCGTAAATACTGAGCCTCCGCACGCAGTTCTTCGTCTTCGTCGGGATAGTGGCTAACCTGATTGATGATGTCCAGGGTGGCGATGCCGGTCACGAGTATTCGGGCCATGTTGGATTATCGGCTTGCTGTTTGAAGTATGTCATAATGCCCGGCAACGCCGAGTGTCGGTAGCATAACAGAATCCTGATAGACGCAATAATTTCATGTCAGATCCGCAAACTTTCCTGATTATCCTGCTTGTGATTGCAGCCGTCGTCATCATTGGTGCCGTCTGGAGTTTGCTGCAGTTACGCCATCTCAAACAGGCGTTTCGCCAACAGCTGGAGCAGCAATCCTCGGTACAGAACGATATGCGCCAGGACCTGTCCAATGCTCGAGAAACTCAGTTGGGTCGTATTGCCGAATTGCAGCATCATCTGGGCGAGCGTTTCGCGGACATGCAGAATCGGATCGAGCGTCGGCTGGGTGAAATGTCGGAACAGCAGGGTGAGCGCTTTGCCCGTTTTAGCGAAACAACCCAGACGACGCTCAGCAGCCATCGTGAGAAATTCGAAAAACGCCAGACGGAAACCATCACACAACAGCAGGAGCATCTGGACAAGGGTATGGCGGAAGTACGTAGACAGGTCAATGACGCGTTGAGTCGTTACGGTGAAGAACTGGGTAAGCGCGTCGATTCACTGACCCAGACTACAGACCAGCGTCTGAAGGATATCTCCGGTCAGGTCGAAAAACGCCTCAGCGAAGGATTTGAAAAAACCACCGCAACCTTTGCCGATGTGGTGAAACGCCTGGCGTTGATCGATGAAGCGCAGAAAAAAATCACCGAATTGTCCGGTAACGTGGTCAGCTTGCAGGAAGTGCTCGCGGACAAGCGATCGCGTGGTGCTTTCGGTGAAGTGCAGCTTGCCGCGCTGGTACGCAATGTGATGCCGGAAAACAGTTTTCAGTTTCAATACACGTTGCCCAACAACACCCGCGTCGACTGTATATTGTTTCTACCTGAACCTAGCGGCAACATCGCGATCGATTCCAAGTTTCCACTGGAAAGTTACCGCAATATCACCAATATCAGTCTTCCCGACAGCGAGAGGCAGGCCGCCGAACGCCAGTTTCGCCAGGACATTCGTAAACACATACGTGATATTGCCGATAAATATATCCTGCCTGGTGAAACATCCGATGGAGCTGTGATGTTTATTCCAGCCGAATCCGTGTTTGCAGAAATACATGCCCATTATTATGAGCTGGTTGAAGAAGCTCAAAAGAACCGCGTGTGGATGGTGTCGCCGACAACCCTGATGGCGGTGCTGACCACGGCGCGAGCAGTGCTCAAGGATTCGGCTACCCGCAAACAGGTTCATATCATTCAGGATCACCTCATTGCGTTATCGAAAGATTTCGATCGTTTCCAGAAACGTATGGATGCCCTGTCTACTCACATCAACCAGGCGCAAAAAGACGTTGAGCAGGTGAACACGTCGGCGCGAAAGATCAGTTCACGTTTCGAAAAAATAGAAAAGGTGGAATTGCCAGAGGAAGACCGTGTGACCATGATCGAACACGACACGGATGAGAGTTAAACATCGATGTCCAGTGATAAAGTGCATTATCGCTCCCAGATACTGACGGGTCTGGCCATTGTTGCAGTGGCGGTTCTTGTCGCCGTTCTGTTGTTTGTTTTCAAGCCACGCGCCGAAAAAAAACCGGCGCCCTATCAGCCGCCGCCGGTGAGCTGGATGGAAATCAGTCCGCAAACCGTGAGTATCCCGGTGCAATCACAGGGCACTGTCGAAGCGAAAACCACGATCAATCTTTCGGTGGAGGTCGCGGGTCGTATCAGCAAAATCAGCGAACAATTGAATGACGGCGAGTACTTTAAACAGGGTGACGTGCTGGCGCGTATCGATGACAGCGATTATCGGCTTGCAATCACCAAGGCTGAAGCGCAGGTTGCCGCTGCTCGCCAGGCACTGGCTCGTGTCGAAGCAGAAGCGGAACAGGCCCGTTTCGATATACAACGTATGGGGCAGGATATCGATAAGGCATCGCCTTATGCCCTGCGTATTCCGCATCTAAAAGAGGCGCGCGCCAATCTTAAAGCGGCCGATGCTGATCTGGCGATTGCTCGTTTACAACAACAACGTACCAGTATCCGCGCTCCTTTCGATGGCCGGGTGATCGAAAAACTGGTGGATGTGGGTGAGTATGTCTCGCCAGGTAAGCCGCTGGCCAGTATATTTTCCACGCATAACCTGCAAGTGAAACTGCCGCTTAGTGTTCAACAACAGAAATTACTGGCATTGCCGACTTCACAGGAAAAGAATGGATTTCCAAAAGTGAGTTTGTCCGCGAATTATACGGGTGGAAACCAGGAGTGGTCTGCACGTATTACCCGTGTGGAAAGTACTATCGATATTCGCAATCGTCTGCTTTATGCCATTGCGGAAATTAATGGTGAACTGAATGGAATCGAACAGAATGCTCTGCCTACAGCAGGATTATTTGTCGAAGCCAGTATCGAAGGCCGGCCTATTGATAATGTGTTCGTTTTGCCAAGGATCGCTTTGCGCGGCGGCCACCAGATTTGGCGAATTCGCGATGATAAGCTGGATATCGTCGAAGTCGGTATACTGCATAAAAATGATGAGTATGTTTATATCGACAATGGATTGCAGCCCGGTGACCGGATAATTGTCAGCGCACTGGATTATGCAATTCAGGATATGCGTATCCAGCCGGAAACCTGAATGGAAGAGCGTCGGCAATGAATACAGCGATAGCCTGGTTTGCTCGAAATCCGGTCGCGGCGAATCTGATGATGGTTCTGGTGATTATCGCTGGCGCGCTTGCCAGTTGCGATACGCGTAAAGAACTGATCCCTAATATTTCACTTGACCGGGTGACCATATCAGTGCCCTACCCCGGCGCTTCTCCTGAAGAGGTTGAAAGCGGCGTCTGCATCCGCATAGAAGAAAAAATATTTGATATTGAGGGTATCCGAAAGCTCACCAGTTATGCTCAGGAAAGCAACTGTTTTGTCGATATCGAGATTGAACCTGAATATGAAACTCGCGAAGTTATGGATGATGTCAAAGCTCGAGTTGATACCATTACTAATTTCCCCCGAGATACTGAGCGACCCATTATACAGGAGCGAACTATTCGCGCCTCAGTTACCGACCTCGTTGTCGCCGGTGATATCAATGAATTAAGCCTGAAACGGCTTGCCGAACAGATTCGCGATGAGTTGACTAACCTGCCGTCTATCACCCAGGTGGAGATTGTTAATGCGCGGCCCTATGAGATTTCCATAGAAGTTTCAGAACAGGTTTTGCGTCAATATGATATGACTTTCGATGAAATTGCGCAGCGTATAAACCAGGCGTCAATTGACTTGCCTGGAGGTTCTTTACGCACAGAGAATGGGGATGTGCATCTGCGTACTATGGGTCAGGCTTATTGGGGAGATGAGTTTGAACATATCGTACTGCGCGCCAATGATGACGGCAGTAAGCTGCTAATAGGTGACGTCGCAAAAGTAATCGATGGCTTTTCTGAGACTGATTTTAGCGGAAAGTTAAACGGTAAGGCTGGCATTATGCTGACCGTGTATCGAGTTGGTGATCAGAATATTCTTGAGATTGCCGACGAAGTAAAAAATTACCTGGCGGATAAACAAAGAACGTTACCGAATAACATTGAGCTGGTAGTGTGGAATGATCGCTCCAAGTTGTTCAAAAGTCGCATGAGTTTGCTTACACGCAATGCGGTAACAGGCCTGATTCTGGTGTTCATTTTACTGGTGCTGTTTTTGCGCTTTAAACTGGCATTCTGGGTTAGTCTGGGCATCCCCGTGTCGTTCATGGGCGCGTTGTGGTTGTTGCCACAGTTCGACGGCTCGATCAATATGATATCCATGTTTGGCTTCATCCTGGTATTAGGGATAGTTGTCGATGATGCGATTGTGGTGGGTGAAAACATTCATTCCGAACATCAAAAGGGCAATCTTGGACTGGACGGTGCAATTGCAGGTGCCCAGCGGGTGGCTAAGCCGGTAATTTATGCAGTGCTAACCAGTGTTGTGGCGTTTATGCCGATCCTGTTTTTGCCTGGTGCCGAAGGGCGACTGTGGATGGCCATTCCGATGGTGGTTATTCTCACTTTGCTGTTTTCTTTATGGGAGTCTTTGTTCGTGCTTCCGGCGCATCTCGCAAGTATCCGTAATCAGGCGGTTGCTGAAAATGCATTTGGCCGTTTTCAAACTCGTTTCTCGAATGGCGTCGAGCGGTTTATCGACAATGTATACAGGCCGTTTCTGGAGCGTGCTCTGCATCTGCGTTACATCACCCTGAGCTGTTTTGTAGGCGCATTCATTGTTTTCGGTGCTGTTGTTGCTGCGGGCTGGTTACATGTTCTGTTCTTCCCGAAAGTGGAAGGTGATATGGCCGTGGTCAGTTTTGGATTCCCCGAAGGGACTCAGTTAGAAAAAACTCAAGCTGTGATGGAGCGTCTGGAGAATGCTACCGACGAGTTAAAGGACGAGTTGCGTGAAAAGGAAGGCAAGGAACAGATTGTAAATATGATCTCGGTACTTGGTTTACAGCCAATGGCTAGAACGGGTAAACAGGGTAATCATGTCGGTGAACTCGAACTTGAACTGGCGCCTTCGGAGGACAGGGATCTGAGTGGTTCGGATATTATCGAGCTATTGCGTAAAAAGGTAGGCACCGTTGAGGGCGTGACCCAGTTGTCTTTTCAGGCCGGGCTCAGAAATGCCGGGCCGGGCATCAATATCGAACTGACCGGCGCCGATATGAACCGATTAACCGAAGCATCGGAAGCCCTGCAGGACTATTTGCGCGAATATCCGGGATTATTTGATATTCAGGATTCGTTCGAAGCAGGCAAACGCGAAGTGCGCCTGGTGCTGAAACCAGAGGCGGAAAACCTGGGCGTTAACACTCAGCTTCTGGCGCGCCAGGTACGTCAGGCCTTTTATGGTGAAGAGGTGCAGAGGATTCAGCGTGGTCGCGATGACGTGCGCATCTTCGTGCGTTATCCGGAGCAACAACGTAAATCGTTGTATTACCTGGAATCCATGTACATTCGTCTTAATGATGGTGTCGAGGTCCCTTTGCTGGAAGTCGCGGATCTGGAATACGGCCATGGTCCTGCGCAGATTCGTCGAGTCGATCGTAAACGCGTGGTGCAGGTTTCCGCTTATGTGGATGAATCTGAAGCAGTGCCCGGCCAGGTAATGGACGACCTGAAAGCCAGTTTTCTGGATCGTATACCGCGTATGTTTCCTGGTGTGAGCTGGGATAAAACCGGCCAGCAGAAAGAAAAGGACGATTTGATCGAAGCCATGCAAAATGGATTTATTCTGGCCATGTTCGGCATTTACATGTTGATGGCCATTCCATTCAAATCCTACACCCAGCCGTTGATGGTGATGTCCGCGATTCCCTTTGGACTTATCGGCGCTATTCTCGGTCACGTGCTACTGGGTCTGGATATCAGTCTGTTATCTTTCAGTGGCATGATTGCGGTGGCCGGTGTGGTGGTTAATGACAATATCGTGCTGGTCGATTACATCAACCGGTTTCGCAGTGAGGGTCGGGGGCTAGTGCAGGCGATTCGCGAAGCCGGTGCGGCACGTTTCCGTCCAATCATGCTGACTTCACTGACAACCTTCGCCGGGCTTACGCCGTTGATGCTGGAGCGTAGCGTGCAGGCTCAGTTTCTGATTCCGATGGCGGTGTCGCTGGCGTTTGGTGTCATGTTCGCGACCGTGGTTAGCCTGTTACTGGTGCCGGCCAGTTACTATATCCTGGAAGATATCAGGGCGACGATGAGCCGCTGGTGGCAATCCATGCGCCAGGGGTCAGGTCCCGCATCATGATCGCAAACTGAGCCTGTATCGGGAAAAATTCCCATGCCGACGATCTGCTTACCAACGGTTGATCCGTGACCGGTAGTGATGTAAATCCCGACTATACTCCGTAAGGTTGAGTTCATTAATCAGGGGAAAAACATGCCAGTGACCCACGCCGATCAGCAGGACCGTCGTAGCGAAGAACGCATCGAGCAACAGGAAAACATCAGTGTGAAAATTGTGTTTTCATCCGAGAATCCCGGGCTGCTCGGCAAGACACTGGAAGGTGCAACAATCGATGTGTCCGCTTCCGGCCTGGGTATTATGATTAATCAGCCAGTGAAAAAAGACAGTGTGCTGGATATCTGGGTGCATCTGAAAAATCAGAACCGTAAATTCTTTCTGACCGGAAATGCACGCTGGTGTAAGGAAACTGAATCCGGTGGTGTGTATCAGGTTGGCCTGGTACTGCGCGAACGTACCGATACCCGTACTGATCTGAATAGCTGGCAGGCCCTGTTCAGGAAAAAGAGTTGATGACGTTAATAATGAATGCTCGCCTGATGTTCGGTTGAAATGGCCCAGTCTCCACCCTGTTCTGTTTGTCGCTCCACCCGTCATGTTCTATTTGTAGGAATACTGTTGTTCGCGATTTATTTCCTCTTCTGGGGCTGAGCCCCTCCCTTTCCTGTTATGTTCATCGGTATTTCTAAATAGTCTGAAATACTTGTGAATAGCCTTTAAAAAGCAAAAACATTTTGATCTATTTGAGTTCTTGCAGTACATATGGAGTTCTTTTCAGAACAGGTCCAGATATATGGTGACAAGAAAGCACCCCGTGGTTGCGGTAACCGGCGCATCCGGAGCCGGTACGACCGTCGTACAGCGCGCATTCGGAGAGATTTTTCAGAAGCGGGGCCTGAATGCCGCTTTCGTCGAAGGGGATAGCTTTCTACGTTACGAACCCGATGAGATGTGCAGGGTGGTGGCCGAAGCGGCACAGGAGGATAAGGTCCTCAGTTGCTATGGCCCGGAGTTGAATGACTTTTCAGCACTGGAACACCTGTTTCGGCGTTACTCAGAAACCGGGACCGGTCGAGTACGGCATCGAGTGACACCCGAAAACCAGCATTTGTATCCCGATGTCAGTGATGCATTTACGCCCTGGGAAGATATCACGGAGAATACCGATCTGCTGTTCTACGAAGGCTTGCATGGCGGTGTCGTGGCCAGTAGCTGGACCCGTCGCAAGATGAGCGAATCGACCAATCCGGTCGTTGTGGAGCGCCGTCGTCAGGGTGTGGAAGGCGGGGTGGATGTGGCCCAGTATGTGGATTTACTGATTGGTGTGGTACCGGCCATCAATCTGGAATGGATTCAGCGCATTCAACATGATCGACAGTGCTTCGACCAGACCCCGGAGCAAGTGACCCACGACATCATTGCCCGGCTGCGTGATTACATTCACTTTATCGTGCCCCAGTTCTCCCTCACTGACATCAATTTCCAGCGCATGCCGGTGGTGGATACTTCGAATCCGTTCATCGCCGATATGGTGCCTACGGAAACGGAAAGCGTGATGGTCGTGCGTTTCCGGGAACCGAAGAAATATGATTTTCCGCTCTTCCTGCGGCGCATCGACGGCGCCTTTATGTCACGTGCCAATACTATGGTGATACCCGGTGGCGAGTTTCGTCATGCATTGTCGGTGATCTGTTCGCCATTAATTGAACGCTGCTGTGAGAATCTGGAATCAGGGTATGCCGATTGATGGCGGTTTGATTGAGCGGGCCTGCCGTAACCCTTGCTGAACGATTTCCGGTCCGTGTTTGAATCAAACCGGCAGTGTCTTGAACAGAGCCGTAAAATGTGGGTGGGTTTATTCTTCCGGTTCGGACTGGTAGCTGCTGCCGATACGGACTTCGTCATAGTGGCCGGAACTGCCGGTAATAGAGACGGCGTCACTGTCCGCGTCCGGTTGTGATGAGAAAAAGTTGCTGCTGCTGCCGCTGGAGTAGGTGCGCTTGATTTCTTCTTTCTTGTAGTTGCTGACTTCCGAAACCGGCGACTTTTCCAGGATATACATAATACCCAGGGTGGCCAGCGCCGCGAAAATAACGAGTTTGATGGTGATTGAAACAGGCTTGTTCATGTCGCTGACTATGCTGTTGTGTTGATGCGCTGGCCCGGTGCGGGGTTCTGCTGCTGTTTCGATCTGCACTGCTGAACACTGCCGCCCTGCCGACGGTCCGGGTGCTGCCGCCTGTCAAAGCGGACCTTAATCTGCTGACGACGTCTGTCGCCCAGTCGCCGGCGTTCCTGGCCCTTGCGGCGCACTGCAGACAGGCTGTCACCACTGGTATCTGCGGCATGGGCTCGACGCCGTAGCGGGCTACGTAGACCGGCGTAAGTTAATGTGTTGCGATGTATAGTGGGCATATCAGGCATATACGGTTTATCTCAGTCTCGATTAAATATTAATCGGCGCTTATGTATATAACTTTAGCCGATTTTTGACCAGAAAGAGTGTCTGCCTGTTGAGAGTCGATATCCGCCTCCCGGGTTCCTGGGCGTCGCCGTCCATGGCCACCCGTTGATCTAGTTCAGCCGAACAGCCTGCCTGGCCGCTGCAATGGGCTCCAGCTGATTGTTCAGGAAGCGGTGTTTGCCGCCGCTGCGGAATTTGATGACTGTGAAGCCATGCTGGCTGATCTGGTCGACAGTGACTTCCTGGCCCGTGCGGATGACGCGTACACGATCACCAATACTGATTACAGGTTTTTGTTTACTCATTTTTCCATTCTCCTGAGGTGCTCGGCACATTGAAACGCCGTAAGCATCAAACCAATCTGGTGTAATTTAACAAATTACACCCTAAACTTAGATTAGTTTATTAAGTAAATCAAGTAACTTAATGTTTTTTAGGTGAAAAACCTGTCAGGAGCTTTCGTTTCCAGGGGCTGGGGCCAGATCTGCGGTCTGTGCATCGGCTTCGCGGGCGGGGACTGGCGGCATACGCTGGGCCAGACGGGTGTAGTCTCGGGACATCATGTGCTGATAAATAATGGTGTAGGCCAGTACGTTGCTGACGTATTCGCGGGTTTCGGTAAACGGAATGGTTTCCACCCAGCGAATCGCGTCCATAGGCTGTTCCGGCAGCCATTTTTCGACCCGGTGAGGGCCGGCGTTGTAGGCAGCGGTGGCCAGCACCGCCTGGCTGTCGAGGCGTTTCAGCATCTGGCCCAGGTAACCGGTACCCAGCTTGATATTGGTTTCACTGCGCAGCAGGTTGCGTTGGCCGGGATAGCGCAGTTTCATGGAGCGGGCGACCTGGCGAGCCGTACCGGGCATTAACTGCATCAGCCCGAGAGCGCCGGCGGAGGAACGGGCATCGGGCATGAAGGCGCTTTCACGGCGGATAATGGCGTAAGTCCAGGCGGGATCGATCGCCTGGCGCTGGGAATAGGTCTCAACAGTGCGTTTCATCGGCATCGGGAAACGCAACGCAATGTCATCCCGGTAGTCGGTCTTGCCCATGGTCACTATGGCCCGGTCGTGCCAGCCCCAGCTGTGAGCCAGTTGTGCCGCAGCCAGTCTTTCGTGACGGCTCATGCTGCCGGTGAGCTGACGCCATTCGCGTCGCGCGTCGATGATGCGATCGATCTGGAACAGTTCGTGGGCACGAATGGCTTCCGGGTAAGTGGCGATGCGGGCCAGTTCGCGCTGGTCGAAATCCAGCGGACGGTTTTCAAAGGAATAGGGCACATTCAGCCGGTCCGCCGCCAGGAAGCCGTAGTAGCTGCGTTTACTCGCCAGATAGCGATAAATGCCTTCAGCGTCGTTGACGCGTCCCAGGTGGTCATTGGCATAGGCCCACCAGAATTGCCAGCGCAGGTCCGACTGGTCAGCCACCGGTAGCTGTTCGATGCTGCTGACCACCTGATCCCAAAGGCCGTGTCGGATGGCGGAGCGAATGCGCCATTCGCGCACCTGCCGGTCGACCTGCTTACCCTGGACCTGGGCCAGCCACTGGATTGCCTGCGGGTGGTGGCGGCGCGCCAGCCGCAAACCGATGGCGCGGGTGGCCTGGCTGGCTTCATCGGCACTGAAATGATAGCGCTGGCGCAATCTGGACCAGAGTTCGATGGCTTTGTCCGGATCTTTGATGGCCATACGATTGACGGCATGTAGCCGGATCAATGCAGCACGCGGATGGCCACTGAGTCGGCTGCCTGGTAATACCAGTTGCGGTTTGCGGTGAATCTGTGACCACAGGTAGACCAGCTCGCGGTCCTGTTGGCGTGGCAACTGCTTGGCAATATGCCGCGCCAGGCGGGTGCGTCCGCGGTCCATGGCCAGTTCGATACGCTGCCAGATGAGCGCTTCGGTGAGCTGGCCGGCCTGTTCCCAGGCACTGAACAACGGATCGCAGGAGCGGGGCTGGGAGCGGCCGCTGAGCCAGACTTTGCGGGTCTGTTGCAGCGCGCTGTCGCGCTGATCGGTATCCAGCAGGGCGCGCAGGTACTTGCAGTAGAGGCCGGTGCTCTGGCGGCCGTCATAGGTGCGTACGAAAGCGTCCCATTGCTTGCTGCGGGCGTAATGGCGCAACAGGTAGCTGCGCATGCGCTCGCCGATGATCGTATTGTCGTTCTGGCTGAGAAAGTGATTGATTTCCTGTTCGCTCACCTGGCCCAGACGGCGTTTGATATCGCGATATTGCAGATAACTGTACAGGGGATAGTCGCGGAGCTGATCAGACAGGGCGTAAAAGCGGTCGTAGTGGCGTTTTTTCAGCGCCTGTTCGGCCTCGATGAAAAGCTCGCGCTGGCGACTCAGTTTGAGGTGATCCAGAAACTGCTCAGGGGCGTCTTTGAATTCGTCCTGACCGGGATTATTAAGCTGGGGCAGGGTGGTGTCGGAGGCGGTGGTGTTGAATCCACTGGCCGAAGCCAGCCACAGGCTGAGTGCGAGTCCCAGACTGAATGAGAAGGGGCGATTCGTTCGCCGCTGCTGTGATTCTTTGCTTTGCATCAGCCTGTTGCGGAGCGCACTCGGTTATTCCTGCTGGTGACACACTACCAAAAGTTTAGACGAGGATCAGTGTTTTTGTGTGAAAAAAATCACATTCGATCGGCATTTTGCGTGCGGCGGCCACCCCCTTATCGGAAAGCGGAAGGACCGTATTTTTTGGCGTATTCGGTGCCCAGTTTCACAGCGTTTCGTTTTTCGTCTGCAGTGAGTTTGTCATACACTGCGGCGCGATTTTTTTGTGCGTTTTTGACGCCGGAACGTGCCGCCGTATTAAACCAGGCATAAGCCAGGGTTGGGTCCGGGAAGATGCCCTTGCCGGTATAGTAAGCGACACCCAGATCCATTTGCGCTTCACCATGGCCCTGCTCTGCGGCCAGCTTGAACTGGGCGACGCCTTTTTCGAAGTCCTGTTTGACGCCGTAGCCGTTCACATACATGACACCGAGATGATACTGGGCATCGAGCAATTTCTTGTCCGCCGCCTGTTTGAAAAACTTGAAGGCCTGTTTCATGTTGATGTCGGTGCCCAGGCCTTCCTTGTAAAACTGGCCGAGCTGATTCATCGCTTCGGGATTGCCCAGTTCGGCGGCTTTGTCATACCAGAACTTGGCTTTTTCGTAATCCTGGCCGACTTTTTTTCCAAGGCCGTTTTTATAGATACGGCCCAGCTCCAGCATGGCCCGTTCCTGATTGTTTTCTGCAGCCTTGTTGAGCATTTCCAGCGCTTTATCGTAGTCCTTGCTGATGCCGCGGCCGCCGAGGTACATCATGCCCAGATTGTACTGGGCAACCGGGTGTTTCTGTTCCGCTGCCTGGAGCAACCAGTAGGCGGTCTTGCCCGGTTTATAAGAGACGCCATCACCGTGTTCGTACATTTTGGCAATCGCAAACTGGGCTTCAACATCGCCTTCACGGGCGGCTTTCAGTAGCCAGATCGCGGCTTTCCTGAAATCCCTGTTAACACCGACACCTTTAAGATATAGGCGGCCCAGCATGCTCATTGCCTTGACGTGGTTTTGCTGTGCAGCTTTTTCAAACCAATGTGCGGCGCTCTCGAGATCTTTACGTTCCCCGGTCTGGCGCATGTACATATTGCCGAGCATGAATTGTGCTTCGCTGTCACCTTTTTCCGCCAACGGAAACCAGAGCATCAGAGCCGTGGTGTAGTCCTTTTTGTTGTAGGCTTCGGTCGCTTTTTCGAAATCAGTTGGCTTGCCATCTTTTTTAGTGGCGTCGGCAGCCAGCAGGGGCAAGTTGAGACACAGGCCGAGCAGGGTGATGGCTATGATGGTTCTGGTTGGGAAAAATGGCATAACTGATTATCTGGATTTTTTCTAAGTATAGAAAAAATCCAGAGAAATCAAATGAATCTTGGCCATATGGCGGATTTTCTAAAGATGTTCCGAGCGCAGATCGCTGTGTTGTTCCAGAAAGCCGCGAATGAACTGCAGGGGTTTCGCGCCACTGAAGCGCCCGGTCTCGGCGCCATCGACGAACAGAATCAGCGTCGGAAAGCCGCGCACCTTATAGTGACCGGCGATTTTCATATTGTCCCCTTCATCGACTTCCAGTTTGGCGATGCCCAGCTGGGCGCCGAACTCCTCGCCCAGTTTTTCCAGTATGGGGGCAATCACCAGGCAGGGTGAACACCAGTCGGCCCAGAGGTCGAGCAGGATCGGTCGCTGCCGGGAGGCGTCTACAACCAGTTGTTCGAAGTTGTGTAAATCAACGGTAAAAATATCGGCGGACATACTTAGAATCGGTACAGGTAATGGGCACTGATGATGGTGCGTTCATAGTTGAAATTGCCATAGGCGTCGGAGTCATACCGGCTTATCGAGACGTCGATTGCCTGGTGTGAATCGAAGGCAAAATGATTGCCAAGCTGGATGGCGGTGGTGTCTGCATCGAGCCGATAAGTCCAGGGATTGGACAGGCTGGGATAGGCGTCGTCGTCCACCCAGCTGATGTTGTTTAGAACAGCCGGGTGTGGCGGTACATTGGTGGAAATAATGTCACCGCTGATCAATTGCAGGGTCAGATAAGTCGTGTTGTGCGTGGCCGTTTTCAGGTCGGCGTTGATATAAAGCCGATTACTGTCGACATCGAACAGGCTGTTTTCCGCGCTACTACTGTGCATGCTGAAACCGGCCATGATGCTTATGGTGTCAGTAAACCGTTTGCCCAGGCCAACGCCAAGCTGATAATAGCTGTTGTCTCGAAAGGTGCTGTCATAGGCCTGCTGTCCCAGGCTCAGGGAGGCAAAATACCAGGGTGCGGTGAAATGCAGATCGGGCTGGAAGCGGTACTCGATACTGAGTTTTAGATCGCTGTTACTGAGTTTGTCGAAGTCCTGATACTGTTGCAGTGCAAGGTCAAGGCGGCTGGTAATGGCACTGTGGTCGTCCAGTGGATGATGGTAACTGACGCCGGCATCGGCGCCAATGATGGTGTCTTCTTCGATGTCTTTTGCATCGCGTCCATTGGTAATGTTGTCGTCGCTGATCAGCCCGGCAGCAAGGTCAACGGTATAAGGCGAGGCGGCGAAACAGGGGGTGCTGCACAGAATGAGCAAGCCGAGCAGATATTTACTCATTTTGAGGTTCCCTTTCAAAAGGCTATTCGCGTTAGAATACCAGAGAAGCCAACTCAAGGACACATGGAGACAGGTATGAGTGATATCGATGACCCGCGTCGAGAATTTCTGATCAGGGCGCTGTCAGCGGGGGTATATGCGCTGGCTTCCGGCATCGTGGTGCCGGCCAGTTATGCTATGGGCAAGGTGCCGGGTGAACTGCCGCCGGGGAAGTCCATTTATGATCTGACCGGCCAGGTGCGCGTGGACGGCAAGGCTGCCAACATGGATACCGTCATCGGCCCCAATTCAACCGTTGAAACCGGAGACGACAGCCGGATTATTTTTGCCGTTGGTAAAGATGCCTTCATCCTGCGCGAAAACGGACGCCTGAATCTGCAAGGCGGTAACGGTATCATTACCGACATCCGCATTCTGGCCGGCAAACTGCTGTCGGTGTTCGGCAAGCGTCCGCAAACACAGCGTCTTGGTATCAAAACCGTTGCCGCGACGATCGGCATTCGCGGCACCGGCGTGTACGTGGAGTCGGAACCGGACCAGTCTTATATCTGCACCTGTTATGGTGTCGCCGACCTGGCTGCCATCGACGACAAGCAAAGTCGGGAACGGGTGGTTACCCAGCACCACGATTCGCCACGTTATATTCTCAAGGACGGACCTGCCGGTAACAAAATCCGCACCGCACCGGTGATCAATCATACCGATGAAGAGCTGGCGCTGATCGAGGCCCTGGTCGGGCGCACCGTGCCGTTCAGCACCGGCGGTTACAGCGCGCCGCGTAAAACCACTTACTGAACATCGCCACGATCGCTGACGCCGTAGAGATACGGCGTCAGCGACGGTTTAGTTTAGTCGGCCGGCTGCAATTCGATTGGCCAGTGACTGTCCTCGACATCGAGTTTGGATTTGAGATCGTAGAGCGCAGCCTGCAGGGCCTCTTCGATGACCGGGTGATAAAACGGCATGCGCAGGAGATCGAATACGGTCAGACCCATTTCGATACACCAGCACAGCAGGTGGCCGAGGTTTTCGCCTCTTACGCTGATCATCGATGCACCGAGAATGCGTCCCGACTGTTTGTCTGCATACACTCGAATCAATCCCTTGTTCTTACCCATGATCAATGCACGACCGACCGGTGCCAGTTTGATTTCGCCGATGGCGACTGTTTGCTCATCCAGTTCGGCCAGGCTGGCACCGACACTGACAATGTTGGGGTCACAGAAAATAATTGCCAGCGGTGTTTTGTGTTTGAAGGCTCGCGGCTGTTCCTGCATCGCATTGTAGCCGGCGACGCGACCTTCGAAACCGGCTTCATGGAGTATCGGTTTTTCCGCAGTGCAATCACCGGCGATGTAGATATCACTATCGCCGATCCGCATGGTGTGTGGATCGAAAACCGGTACACCCTGGTTGCCCAGTTCGATTCCGGCGGCGGCAAGATTCAGTTTGTCGACATTGGGTCGACGACCGAGGCTGGCAAAAATTTTATCGACTTCGACACTGTTTTCACCGGCGCTCACTTTCAGTTTCCCGTTACCGAGCGCTTCGATTTCCGCTGCATGCCCCAGCCACAATGGCATTTCCTTGCCGAGGACATCGATTGCCGTCTGGTTGACGTCATCATCGTCGATACCGCCGATGCGTTCGGCCATGTCGATACCCGTGACCTTGATGCCCATGCGATGCAGGGCCTGCCCCAGTTCCAGGCCGATGACGCCGAGTCCGATCACGGCCAGTGATTCCGGTAATTGTTCGAGCTCGAATAATTCATTGGTGGTCAGGACGTGTTCGGCAAACTCAGACCAGGCATCGGGGATGATCGGCCGTGACCCGGTAGCGATGATGATTTTTTTTGCACTGATGGTTTCGCCGTCGTCCGTTTGCAGAGTGTGAGCATCGACGAACTGTGCATAGGATTCGATGAGCTTTTCGGGATCAAGCTGGTCCACGGAATGACTCAGGGTACGGTCGACGAAGGTGTCGCGTAAATCCTGAACATGCTCCATGGCCTCTTCGATGTTCAGCGACAGCGTGTCGCCGCCTTCGATACCTTCGCGTTCATAAATACTTTTACGGTGGAAGTCTTCTGCAACCTGAATCAACGCTTTGGACGGCATGCAACCGACCCGGGCACAGGTGGTACCCAGTTCGCCGCCGTCGATCAGTACGAAATTGTCGGTAAAACGTCGAACCTGGCTCATGGCATACAGGCCGGCGCTTCCGGCGCCAATAATGGCAACATCTACCTGGCGAGTCATAATTTTTTCCTGTGGTGAATTTGTTAAAAGTCTAATGCGCGGCGTGGGTCATGTCACCCGGTAGAATGACCGGACTTTCGCAGCCGGGCTTCGACGCGGATGTGGTTCATGATGTCGTTGTTGATGACTTTCGGGTAAAGGTGATGGAACCGGCTGGCTTCCAGCGCCTGTTGCTGGGCGGCCCGTTCCAGACGATCGCGAAGGTCGTCGGGCAGCGTCTGCAGCATCAGCAGGCGCGGCGCATGCCAGTCGTGGTAGTCCATGCATAACAGCCGATCCTGCTGCTGCGGCCAGTCTTCGCGGATCAGCAGCGGCGGAAACTGCTCTGCTTCCAGTTGTCGTGCGCTGTGCATGCCGTCCAGTCCCTGCCCGCTGCCATCCGCGTTGCGCAGAAACCACTGCGTGCTCAATGGACTGATGCCGGCGTTGCTGATCAATCGTTCCAGAGCCAGCAGTGCATCGCCGCCACCCTGGTAATGAGGTGGCTGAAAATTACGGCTGCGATCGGCAATCGCGCGCCAGCGCCGTGCTTCGATATTCACCAGGTTGTGCTCATCGGTGGAACTGGCCAGCAGGGCGATGGGACGAGTATCCGCGTCCAGCGACCAGAGTTCGTAATGATCCCGTTGAGGTAGCGGCAGCTGAATATTTTGACGCAGCACACCGAGCAGGCCGGTTTCGATGTCTTCGGCAGCGGGTACATCCAGCGTCGGATCGAGCGGCAGGCTAGACAGGCCGGTGGCGGCATTCCACATGCCATACAATACATAGCGGCGCTGGATGTCGGGCGCGTTCATGATGCCCCATTGCTGCTGGTGGACTTCGCAACTGACGTGGATCTGCCAGTTGTGCCCATCGACACTGATGGCACGGGCATAGTCGGCACGTACCACCTGCACCAGTCCCTGAAACGGCGATAGCTGGCGAATGCTGTAAGCCTGGTATGCCGGATTATTCAAGGCTGTTGAGTCGGGCGGTGAGTTGTTGAATCAGCTGATCCACGGCGCCCTGAAATTCCGGGTCGAGCATGTCCTGGATGCGATCGAGTTCATCCAGTACCTGGTTGATTCTTTCCCGGCTGTCGAGTTCATCGATACCGCGAGCCACTTTGCTAAGGTAATGATACAGGTCCATATCAGTAGTGCCTGACGGTGAGCGAATCCCTGTCGCGGATAATGTCTCCACTATGCACAATAAACC
>CBDULQ010000027.1:0-22275 GCA_965368115.1 uncultured Gammaproteobacteria bacterium
CATTCTTTCAGCTTGATCAATGCAGCGGCACCATCGTATTCGGCTGTCGGTCGAATTTTCGCCGTTGGAGTCACCTTGGCGACACGCAGGAAGTGATGAGCAGCGGTCTTGTGGTCATCCAGCAGGCGGGCCTGCTCACCCTGTTTATAAATGGATGCCGCAAGGTTCTCCACAAAATCCTGACGTGTCTTGTCGTCTTTTTCGGTCAGTTGCAGCACCTGGCCATAGGCCTCTTCCGCATCCTTATAATTGGTCAGATCGAAAGAACCGTGTGCAACCACGATCCAGGCCGAACGTCGCAGTTTGCGACTGGCATTGGGGTAAGTCTCCAGCATCTTGCGACCAGTGAATACCGCCATCTGATAATCTTTCAATGAATACAGATCGTCGATCGCCGCCACCATGACGTCGGGGGCCTTTTCATGTTTCGGATAGGCATCGGCAAACCGCAGCGAACTGCGAATGATTTCCCGTTTCACCAGTCCACGTTCATGTTGCTGGGCGTTCTTCAGGTATTCGCGATAGGCGTAAACCGCCGCATAACCCGCCGGCGCAGATTTTTCATGCGGCGGATAGTTATAAGAGGTGCGTTCGTATTCCAGCGCCGCGTCGCGATAGTCCTTGTTTTCCAGCAACAGCTCGGCGAGCTGGAAGTTAATGGCCGGGGCCTGCTCGTCCTCCGGGAAGGAAGCCAGGTACTCGCGATACCAGTGTTTGGCCTCGTTGAAATTCTCCGTCTTGAACTTGGCCAGCTTTTTGTTCTGATACAGGGCATGGTAATGATTCGCCAGGTCCGTCAGGTTCTGTTTCAGGAACAGCAACACTTCAGGATAGGCGTTGATATCGAAATAGCTCCAGTAGGTTGCGCGTAGACCGTATGTGGTGGCGAAATTTTTCTTCGCGTCGATAACCAGCTTCGGAAAACCACCCTGCAGATAGATCTCGATGACCCGGATATGGAAATAAGGCGATACCTTGTTGAGCGGATTGCGCTCCACATAGGTGTTATAAGACAGTGCCGCGTCTGCGTAGCGACGCTTGGTCAGATAGTATTCACCCAGGTGGCTATAGATACTGGCCTCATAGCTACGCGGACCTTTCTTCTCAAAATACTCGACCACTGAGGTCGGCCCACCCAGGTAGGAAAACGCCAGACTGATAACGCGATAGGTATCTTCGATACGCTTCTGTTCGATCTTGCTTTCGATGTTGTCGAAGTCAAAACCGATCGACACCTTATAATCCAGCAGCGCAATGAAATCATTGAGCGCCTCTTCATACAATTCCTGTTTGAAGAAGGCCCAGCCCTGTTTGTACAGAGCAAACTCATAGAACGCTGAAGACAGGCCAAAATTGATGACCGCCTGGTATTCTTCTTCCGCATCGAGATAACGCTTGCGCGTAAAATAATATTCCGCGAGTCGGAAGTGGGCTTCATCCAGATGCCGTGAAGTGGGATATTCCTTGACCAATCGCTTGAGCGTCGCCACCGCCGGCTCGATCTGGCCGGTTTCTTCGTAGGCGCGAGACAGTTGGTACAACACCTGGTCGTTGCGCTCGTAGAGCGGATACTTGACCAGCAATCCCTTATACAACTCGATCGCTTCCAGCGCGCCGGCTTTCTGTAATTCGTCCGCGCTGGCACCCGGTGGAGCGGCCAGTTTTTCGTCCGAACCCTTGATCTCTTCCTTACGAGTGGCGCGCTTTTCAAATTCTTTTTCGGATTCGCTCAGGTCAGCAATGGCATCGGAACGCGATTGCTGTTGCACCTCGTTTGCCTGCTTCGCTTCATCGTCTGTGGTCGCCAGCGCTGCGGCAGCACCCGCTTCGCTCGCCGGCGCCACCGGTGCAGTCGGCGCTTCGGCCGGTAGTGGCTGTGTAGCGCCGGCTTCTGTCGCAGGCGGTTTATCGACGATCACCCCGTATTCTTTCTCCACTTTCAGGTCAGCCAGACGGCGAATCGCCTCCGGCGTCAGCTCAGACTCGGGGGTTTCTTCCAGAAAACGACGATAACTTTCCATCGCCTTGTCCAGGCTGCCTTCGATACGTTCTTCCTTGAGTTCGATCTTGCGATCACGCAGGCTGGCAATGGTGTCTTTTTCACTGACATTGGCGCAGGCCGACAACAGCATGGGCAACAGAATGATATTGAGATAGCGCAGTTTCATTGAGCGTCCGGCTCCTTCTGCTGCTCTGCAGGCGGCGGCGCTACCGGTTGTTCAGCAGGTGCTTCCGGTATCGCCGGCTGCTCTTCGGGTGGCTGCTGCGCGTTTTGCTGCTCGATAGCCTCGGCTTCCAGGTCCTTCTGCTGTTTCTTGGTGGCACGGTCGTAACTCTCGGCCAGCGCGAAGCGTGCCTTGATCTGATATTCCTCGAGTCGTTGACGACGTTTTTCCAGTTCGTTGATCGCCATGGCTTCGATCATCCGGCCCTGGCGTGCCATGATGCCTTTCAGCTTGAGTTCCTTTTCGCGCATTGCGGTACGCAAACGCAGAATCGGAATTTCATAGCCTTCGTAACTTTGTGTTGCAGCCTGACGAGTACGAATGAAGGACTGGTAAACCGCCTGCAATTTTTCGATGTACTGATCGAGCTCGCTCAGATGCTCGAAAGCGCTGGTGAGACGCTTGTCATACTCGGCATTGACCTGCCAGTCCAGCAGACCTTCCAGGCGGGCGACGCGCTCCTCCACCTGTTTGTTACGGTATTGCGGATTGGCATCCAGATACACTTTGATGCGGTTGAGGCGATCCTGTGCGGCATGTTCCTCGGCTGTTGCCAGATACACCGGACGTCGTGCTATCAACAGCGACCTGAGTCGCTGGTCCAGCCGGTCCCGTTGTTCGAGACGCAACTTAATGCGCGAGTCGAGTTTCTTGAACTGGCTCTCCACCACCGGCAGCAATGGCTCGTAATAACGCCGGCGGATATCGATCATCTCCTGGTACACGTCGAGACTCTTTTGCCAGATCGCCAGTCGTTCACGCAACTCACCCAGGTCGCGATAATTTTTCAGCGACTCCTGGAAATCGTGAGACGCCATCAGGTCCATCAGATAACGGGTTTCCGGCGCATCCGGCAGACGTCGTAGATTGATCAGCCAGTGCTCGTCACGCTCGGCTTCCTTGCGCAGAATAGCCGCCAGAAATTTACCTTCGCGGATGCTTTTTATGGATGCACTGAGACGATCGACTTCCAGCCCGAACACATCCATGGCCTTGCCGTACATGATCGCCGCCTTACCATGGATATCCAGCTTGCCGTACGCGTAAGGCACTGCCAGCATGGATTCCTGCACGGCTTCATCCACCCGCGCGCGTTCGTGCAAAATGGTCCAGGGGACCAGCGCCCGGTCGAACTGCCCCAGCGACACTTCTACCCAGCCGGCGCCGAGCAATGCACGATTGGAGAAAGGCCCATCCAGACGCACCCTTTCCAGGTATTTTTTCGCCAGTTGCGGGGCACCGTTTTCCAGCATGCGATAACCCAGGGTCAGGTTGGCCTTGTCACGGATCGCCAACACAGCGGCATCCGATGAGTCAATCTGACCGACCTGATCCAGCTGAAGAATACCTTCTTTCTCCTGATCGTTCTGGATCAGCGCGATACCCAGGTTGTAATCGACGAAGCCACGCAGCGCCTCTTCGTTCTTGATACTGCGTAATACATCCACCGCATCGCCGAATTTACCGGTAGCAATGTAAACCTGGCCGCGCAGATAGGCCTCATCTGCACGGATCGCCTCCGGCACTTCGCCTTCGATACGCTCCAGCGCATGCAGCGCATTGATCGGCTGTTCTTTCTGGAAATAAATGCGGGCTAACCGGTAGGCGGCTTCATTGCGAATCGAGGCATCCACCTCGCTTTCCATCACCGCCTTGATGGCGCGACCGGCACGGCGATGCATTCGGTAGGACAGTTCGAGATCGCCAATGGAAAATTCGGCCTGATTGACATGATAGTGGAACGGATCAAGCCCCGGCTCATCCAGCGCATAAAACTGGCCCAGTTCCACATCGAGCCGGGTGATGGCATCGAAATAACGCTCCTGGTAACCGTAGTACAGCGCCTCACCATAGAAAAGGTCTTTCAATGGTTGCCGCTGCTCTACAGCCAGCCCTGACTGCAAAGGCAGGAGCGCCGTTGCCAGCAGCGCCGCCTTATGTATGCCACCCAATAATTTCATGAATTACCAGTCTTTGAACTGGATATCCTCGCCGCCTTCGGGACCGGATATCATCACCTGGACGAACTTGGGCCCGACACCTTTGTTTAGTGTGTAACTGGCACTACGATGCAGTTCGCCACCGGCCGGCGCCTTGCCGACAATGCTCACCACCATGTCGTGATCACCGGTTTTTACGTTGCCGGTGTAGATGCGTTGCACGCCACCCCGGTACAGGGCTTCGAGCTCGCGGAAGGTATAGAGGTGATGGGCCACCACCTGGTTATCCAGCTTGATCTGCACCGCGTCCAGGCGGAATTTGTTGTCTTCCGGGATGGAGACAAAAACCGAAACCTGGGTATTGGACGGAAACAGCAGCTTTTCTTCGAGCAGGCTGAGCTCGGCGCTCAGGTCGATAACATCTTTCTTGATGTCCTGGACCTGCTCATCCAGGCTCTTGATCTGCTCGCGGCTGATGTCTTCAGCCTGCGCGCTGACAGCCAGACAGGCCAGCAGCATGGCGATCAACCATGATTTCAGTGCGTACATAATCACTATCCGGTGTAGGAAACACAGTCTTCAGGGTATCTAAACACAGCCGACGGTGGATTTCAGTCGACAGGCCCACATCCACAAAACACGGGGTTTAGCACCCCTTGCATCATGTTAATTCTAGTTAAATTTCAAATAAGTATAGGTGAAGAATATATGCTTGTTAATCATATATTTATAGATGAATATGAAAAGACTTTCTGAAATAGAGAGGCAATTAACAAAATCGCCCGGCAGGGAGCCTGATTCAGGTAACCAGGCGCAATCGGGTGGTCTGCGGCAATCCCCAGTTTGACTGCAGCAACCAGGTTTCCAGCGCGCCCGGCTCCATGGAGCGCGCCATATGAAAACCCTGCGCCTCGTCACAACCGAGAATCTGTAGCACATCGTAGATATCCTGGCTTTCAACGCCTTCTGCAATCACCCGCAAACCGAGGTTATGGGCCAGGTCGATGGTGGAGCGCACGATCACCGCATCGTTCTCGTCGACGATCATGTCCATTACAAATGACTTGTCGATCTTCAATTCGTGGACCGGCAGCTTTTTCAGGTATTCCAGAGAAGAAAAACCGATGCCGAAATCATCGATGGACAGGCGTACACCGAGGCGTGACAACTGGACCAGGGTATCCATGGCACTGTCCGGATCGGACATCACCGCACTTTCGGTAATTTCCATAATCAGTCGACTGGCCGGCACATTGTACTGACGCAGGCAATCCCTGACGCTGGCAAACAGATTGGGGTCCTGCAGGTTCCACACCGACAGGTTGATGGCCATAGACAGATCCAGCCCCTGCTCGATCCATTCCGCCAGTTGTGCCACCGCACGATTCAATACCCACTCGGTCAGCGGTTTGATCAAACCGGTTTTTTCCGCCAGCAGGTGTATCTCATCCGCCGGTACCATGCCGTGCACCGGGTGATACCAACGTAACAGGGCCTCCACGCCCACCGTCACGTTGTCGGCCACATTGATCTTGGGCTGAAAATGCAGCTCCATCAAATTTTCCTTAATCGCCCGATGCAGCTCACCTTCGAAAGACAACTGCCAGACACTATGTTCATCCTGGCTTTCGTCATACACGGCGTAACCCAGATTCTTGTGCTTGGCCAGGTACATGGCGACATCAGCACGTTGCAGTAGTGCCTGTTCCGTCGTGCCGTGTTGCGGATAAAGCGCGATACCGATGCTGCTGCCGACACGCAGCATCTGGCCATCCATATCAAAGTCCACATCCAGCGTACTGCTCAGGCGTTTGGCCACATCATGTGCGCGAGTCGCGTCTGCGTCCGGTAACAACACGGCGAATTCATCGCCGCCCAGTCTTGCCAGCATATCCTGGTCACCGAGTTCAGCCATGAAGCGTGGTCCGATTTCTTTCAACACCCGATCGCCCATGTGATGACCAAGCGTGTCATTAATCTCTTTAAAGCGATCCAGGTCGACCATCAACAGAGCCAGCTCACGGCCTTTCTCTGCCGCACGATGAATTGACTTGATCAGACGGCGGCGGATCAACAGGCGATTCGGCAACCCGGTGAGCGAATCGTGCAAAGCCTGATGCTCCAGTTCCATCTGACGCACTTTGACTTGCGCACGCATCTCATGAAAAGCATCGATAAGTTCACGTGCTTCACGAGAATTCGCTTCCGGTAGCTCGCTGATTTCTTCGCCATTCGCCTCCATTTTAAGCGCACGCGCAATGCGGGCTACCGGCCGTAATACCCAGTGTTCGAAGGTCAGAAACGCAATCAGAATAAACAACATGGCGAATAACATGCGTAACCACAACATGGCATTCACACTGGATGCAACTTCCGCCATTTCATTGACGTCCTGCTGAGACGATTTTTCCAGCACCAGTTCGATCTCATGCAATCGAGACCAGATCACTTCCTGTATCGGCTGTATCACCTCGCTCATCAACTGTTCGTCAGTGCGCCAGTTATTACCCTGATAAAAAACCTTGACCTTCTGATAAGCATCGAACCAGACATCGATGATATCCGGTAAAACACTCAGCGCCTGCTCTACCTGCAGGCCGCTATCCTCTGTCAGGTATGTATTACGTAACGCCTGCAACTGGGCCTTTATATTCTGATGATGAAGCTCGATAGCATCTTCGAACGCGTTATTCTCATGATTCTGCTCGCGCAAGGTCATAGCCCGTGAAGCCACGTAAATACGAAATACGCTGACCATATCGGACCATTCATCCTTGAGCTTGTAGAAGCCGTGATACAAAGGCTGGACACTGGGTTCCGACAATCGCGGAAACAGTTCATCGAGCACCAGGTTGACCTGGCTGATGTATTGCAGGTTTTGCGGCAACATGGTTTCGTTAATGGTTTTGTAAGCCGGAAACAGTTGCTCGACATTTTTTCTCAGCTGCATCAACTTGTCGACATTGGTTTTAAGGTCATGCAGATCTGAGAGCAGGTTTTCAACAATGCTGTCGATGCCGATGGATGCCGTCCACTCATTGAGATGAACAGTCGTCACATACTCATGAGCCTGGTGCAGATTCCTGATGGTTTCCTCATATTCACCTATTTCAGGCGTCACCAGATAGGTTTGAATAGCGTATTCGGCTTTCCACAGATGTTCGCGAATAATGCGATGCGACTCAACGAACTGGTTTCGTTGAACCGCACTTTCGGCAGTTCTGGAAATAGTATGGGAGACGAACGATTGAGTGAACCAGATACTAACCGCGAACAGAATGGTGAGCAAAAATGCACCCAGCAGATAACGCGCCCGCATACTGTCAAAAACATAAGTCTTTTGAATATTTAACGACTTCATTTTGCAGTCTACTTCCTCTGACGTGCATAAAAAAACACAAAGCTCCGCATCTGGTGCTAAGCTGACCCAGTTATTATTATCTCCCCTGCGGGAGTGCGTGGTGTGGAAGCGCAATTCGGCACCAGACGATAGCCGGCAGCGTTTTACCAGTGCCAGTACCGATATGCGGATTTGCGAAGGGAAGTCATTTACAGCGATTCGCTTGTAGTATTTTTATTACGAATGCCTGTTGATTTGTTGAATGTATAATAGAACATTGATATTGGGAAAAAATCGCACGAATGGGTGAAATTTTTTACCGACAAAAAAAAGGGGCTGAACAGCCCCTTTTTCTGGATCAACGGTAGCAATTACTCAAGCCGCTTCGACGGCTTTCATGCTCAGGCGAATACGGCCCTGGCGATCGATCTCCAGCACCTTGACCTTGACAACATCACCTTCGGACAGTTTGTCACTGACACTCTCGACACGCTCATCACTGATCTGTGAGATATGTACCAGACCTTCCTTGTTAGGCAGGATGCGTACGAATGCACCAAAGTCCATGATTTTGATGACGGTTCCGTCGTAGATCTTACCCACTTCAGCTTCTGCAGTAATCTGCTCAATTCGAGTCTTGGCTGCTTCAGCCGCATCGAAATCATTGGAAGCAATATTGATGTTGCCGTCGTCGTCGATGTCAATCGACACACCGGTTTCTTCAGTGATGGATTTGATAACGGCGCCACCCTTACCGATAACGTCGCGGATCTTCTCCGGGTTGATCTTCATCTTCAGGTAACGCGGCGCGTAATGAGACATTTCAGTGCTCGGCTCGGAAATAACCTTGTTCATCTCACCCAGGATGAACATACGACCGGCCTTGGCCTGCTCCAGTGCGATTTCCATGATCTCCTTGGTAATGCCGGTGATCTTGATGTCCATTTGCAGCGCGTTGACACCCTTGGCGGTACCGGCCACTTTAAAGTCCATGTCGCCCAGGTGATCTTCGTCACCCAGGATGTCACTCAGCACGGCGAACTTTTCACCGTCCTTGACCAGACCCATGGCTATACCGGCTACCGGTGCCTTGATGGGCACGCCCGCGTCCATCAGCGCCAGTGAAGTACCGCACACGGAAGCCATGGAAGAAGAGCCGTTGGATTCAGTAATCTCAGAAACAACGCGAATTGAATAGGGGAATTCGGTGATCTTCGGCATCACGGCGAGTACACCGCGCTTGGCCAGACGACCATGACCGATTTCACGACGACCCGGCGTGCCGACACGACCTGCTTCACCGACGCTGAACGGCGGGAAGTTGTAATGCAGCATGAAGTTGTCGGTCATTTCACCTTCCAGCGCATCGATTTTCTGTGCGTCGCGGGCAGTACCCAGAGTGGCCACAACCAGTGCCTGAGTTTCACCACGCGTGAACAGCGCGGAACCGTGGGTGCGCGGCAATACACTATTGCGAACAGTAATCGGACGCACGTCATCCAGGTTACGACCGTCGATGCGCTTCTCGCCAGCCAGGATACGTCCACGAACAATATTTTTTTCCAGCTTGTAGAATGCGTTACAGATTTCGTCGGCGGAGTAACCATCTGCACCGTCCTGGGCGGCCAGTTTTTCAATGGCTGCATCGCGAACCTTGTCGACTGCGCCGTAACGTTCCATTTTCTCAGCAATCTGGTAAGCCGCGGTCAGGTCGGCAGACACTGCATTACTGACTGCATTCAGCAGATCTTCATTGGTTTCCGGTTCAACCCACTCAATGGCCGGTGCGTTGACTTCGGCTTTCAGCTCGTTGATGGCTTTAATGGCCACCTGGAACTGTTCATGCCCGTAAACAACTGCGCCCAGCATCACATCTTCCGGCAACTCATTGGCTTCGGATTCAACCATCAGCACTGCGTCGTCTGTACCGGCAACCACCAGGTTCAGGTCAGATTCTTTCAGTTGTGAGAAGGTGGGATTCAACAGGTAGCTACCGTCTTTGTAACCCACGCGAGCGGCACCGATGGGGCCCATGAACGGGGCACCGGAAATTGCCAGCGACGCAGAAGCGCCCAGCATGGCCGGAATATCGGGATCAACATCGTTATTCAGGGAGATGACGGTCGCGATGACCTGGACTTCGTTAGTAAAACCTTTGGGGAACAGAGGGCGGATGGGACGATCGATGAGGCGGCTGGTCAGTGTTTCTTTTTCTGACGGTCGTCCCTCGCGCTTGAAGAAGCCCCCGGGAATCTTACCGGCCGCGTAAGTTCTTTCCTGGTAGTTAACCGTCAGCGGGAAGAAGTCTTTGGGCTCCCCGCCTTTGACGACCACCGCAGTAACCAGTACTACGGTATCGGACATGTTAACAAGTACTGCACCCGATGCCTGGCGTGCGATTTCCCCTGTTTCGATGGTGACATTGTGGTCACCAAATTGGAAAGATTTCTTAATTGCGGTCACAGTTGATCCCTATTTTGTAGGTTTATTTATTAACGACGCAGGCCAAGGCTGCTGATCAGATCTTTATAGCGTTCTGTGTCTTTTGACTTCAGGTAGTCTAACAACTTACGACGCTGGTTGACCATACGCAGCAGACCGCGACGAGAATGGTGGTCGTGCTTGTGATCCTTGAAGTGTTCGGTTAACTGGGCAATACGTGCGGACAGCAGAGCAACCTGGACTTCCGGAGAACCGGTGTCGCCTTCTGCACGCGCAAATTTGCTAACAATTTCAGCTTTATCGGTGGCTACTAATGCCATTGATGTACTCCTGACTCATTTGCCTCGGAAAAAAGAGCGGGGATTTTATCATGATTTATTACAGCTTCCAAAGCCCCGTATGACGATTTTTTATACATTTTTCGGGGCTTTAAGGCCCTGGAGTGAGGGCTATTTTTCAACAAATTCCGGGCCAGGCACAATAAAAATTTTTTACCATTGCCCAAACCTCGATACAGCCCCTGAATCGTTACAGAGAAATCAAATAATTCTCTTCTAAATCAATTAGATAAAAATCGGCCGCATAAAAAAAGGCCGCCTGCGATGCAGACGGCCCGGTTCGGGTCACAGAAGATACCGATCAGGCTGCGGCGTATTGCGCCTTGGCCTCTTTGGCGGCTTTCGCTTCGTCCGGCGAGTAAGCCTTACCGGCCCACTGCATTTCATAAGCGATTTCCTCGTTACCGTTTTCACACAACTCCAGTACCTGCTCGAACAACGGCTGGAAGGTCTCGGATTTGTGCGATTCCTCGTGATCCTCAAAGGTATTCCAGAAGGTCACGATCAGCGCTTCCTTACCTTTCAGCGGACTCTCCACGGCCTGACCGACAGTGGAACCCTCGTTGGACACCATGCCGCTGTTCAGGCACACGAATCCACCGACGAAACCGGTTTCGGAGTGATAGGTTTTGACGTTCTCACAGAGCACAGCCACACGCTCCTGCAGATCGTCCACGGAATACTCGTCTTTCAGAATGACCCGATTGACAGTGACCACACCGTCATGGGGAAAACCAGCGATTAAACCAGACATATGCACCTCCTGGGGGAAAGAATGTTAGTTAATCGTGAATTACTAATATAATTACCTGAGCAAATTAGTCAAGTTTATATATCAATTAATTCTAATATATGGATGAATGGTAGAAATTCAACGATATTTCAATGAGTTACTATCCCCTTCGGGATAACCCCAAAGGGCTAGACAGGGATTCTGAGATTGAAATGCCAAGTCGACAGGTCGATCCGGCCTATGAAAACAGGCCGGCAGGTAAAGGCGCCCGCTTCCCAGGACAACGGCCCCTGGGAAACTAGCTGTCGCCGTATACCATCATGCGTTTGGGCGCGACCAGCCCATTGTCCTGAATCAGACCGACCCCGAGAAACTGCTGTTCATGGTACAGGCGCACCAGACCCGATGTCGGTGCACGAGCGACCTGTACCGGCTGCCCCAGTTTCAGGTAATAGGCGCTATCCCCATCCAGACGCACTTCCGGCCAGTCCTGAATGGCACTGTCCACCGGCAGCAGGCACTGATCCAGCTCCGCAAAGCCCTGCTCCGCTGCCTGCTCCAGTCGAGCCAGATCGATCATGCCCGCATCGAACGGACCGACCCGGGTACGCCGCAGGCTGGACACATAAGCACAACTGTTCAGCGCCTTCCCCAGGTCTTCCGCGAGGGTGCGTACATAGGTCCCTTTCGAACAATGCACCCGCAATTGAATTTCATCACCACTGAAATCCACCAGCGCCAGTTCATAAATGGTCACCGGACGCGGTTTGCGCTCCACTTCCTCACCCCTGCGCGCCAGCTCGTAAAGACGTTGACCGTCTTTTTTCAGCGCCGAATACATCGGCGGCACCTGTTCGATATCACCGATGAATGAGGGCAACACGGTATCGATCAGCTCGCGGGTGACATGTTGATATTCGCAGCTTTCGATAACCTCGCCTTCAGCATCGGCGGTACTGGTACGCTGTCCCAGCTTGCAGGTGAATTCGTACGTTTTATCGGCATCCAGTAAAAAAGCCGAAATCTTGGTCGCTTCGCCGAGACATATCGGCAACATACCGGTGGCCAGTGGGTCCAGGCTGCCGGTGTGACCCGCTTTCTGAGCATTGAACAGACGTTTGACCTTCTGCAACGCATGATTGGACGACATGTCCAGCGGCTTATCCAGCAACACCACGCCGTGCACCGGGCGACCTTTGTTTTTTCGCTTTGCCATGACAACAATTACTCGGAATTCGGGAAACCAGACTTAAACACAGGAGATGCAGGCGAACGCCTATTTTTCGTTTTCGTCGTCGGACTCATCGTCCTCGTGAGCATCCGCATCGGAAGCACGTGCTTTGGCAATCAGCGCTTCCATCGACGTACCGCGTTCAATGCTGTCGTCATGTATAAACTTCAACTGCGGTACGATACGCGCACGAATACGTTGCGATAACTGGCGACGCAGAAAACCGGCCGCCCTGTTTAAGGCCTCATCGGTACCTTCGCGATCTTCATCATTCATCACGGTAAAATAAACCACCGCATGACTCAGGTCGCGGGACAATTTTACCGCCGGGAAGGATACCCAGTTAACCCGCGGATCCTTGATTTCGTCACGCACCAGTTCGGCCAGTTCGCGACGGATCTGTTCGGCCATACGTTGAGAACGGGAAAATTCTTTTGGCATATCTCGTATCGACAGGGATCACCGGCTGTTGCCGATGATCGATCATCAGGCGAAGCCCGGTGCCTTGAAGACACCGGGCGCTCGATTGTTTTACAGGGTGCGTTCGACCTGAACGCGCTCGAACACCTCGATCTGGTCACCCACTTTGACGTCGTTGTAGTTCTTCACCGCGATACCGCACTCGGTACCACTGCGAACTTCTTCGACGTCATCCTTGAAGCGACGCAGGGATTCCAGCTCACCTTCGTAAATCACCACATTGTCGCGCAATACGCGGATCGGTTGACTGCGTTTGACCACGCCTTCGACCACCAGGCTACCGGCCACCAGGCCGAACTTGGGCGATTTGAACACGTCTTTCACTTCCGCCATACCGATGATCTGTTCCTTGAACTCGGGCGCCAGCATACCGGTCAGCGCCTGTTTTACCTCATCGATGAGATCGTAAATAACGCTGTAGTAGTGCATATCGACGCCACGTTCGGCAACCGCTTTACGTGCCGTTGCATCGGCACGCACGTTAAAGCCGAGCACGATGGCATTGGACGCCGCAGCCAGACTGATATCGGTTTCATTGATACCACCGACACCCGAACCGACCACATTGACTTCGACTTCATCGCTATCAGCCGCCAGTTTCAGCAGCGCTTCGCGAATTGCTTCCAGACTGCCCTGCACATCGGCTTTCAACAATACGTTGAGGGTTTTGACCTCACCCTTACCCATATTGGCAAACATGGAATCCAGCTTCGCCTGCTGTTGTGCAGCAAGTCGTGAATCACGTTCTTTATGGGTACGCATAGCCGCCAGTTCACGTGCGGAACGTTCATCGGGCATCACCTGTGTCGCATCGCCGGCTGACGGTGTACCGGAAAGCCCCAGTACCAGTACCGGGATCGACGGCCCCGCTTCACTGACCTGATGACCGTTTTCGTCGAACATGGCACGCACCCGACCAAACTCCTGACCGGCAAGCAGAATATCGCCCTTATTGAGTTGACCTTCCTGCACCAGTACCGTTGCAGTCACACCACGACCCTTGTCCAGTGAGGCTTCGATCACGATACCGCGCGCCGGACCTTTTGCCGGTGCGTTAAGTTCCATCACCTCGGCAGTCAGGCTGACGGCGTCGAGCAAATCATCGACACCCTGACCGGTTTTCGCCGATACATTGATGAAGATGTTGTCGCCACCCCAGTCTTCCGGAATAACTTCGTGGCCACCCAGTTCGGTTTTCACGCGATCCGGGTCAGCATCTTCCTTGTCGATTTTATTCACGGCCACAATCAACGGCACACCGGCCGCCTTGGAATGCTGAATCGCTTCGATGGTCTGCGGCATCACACCGTCGTCCGCCGCCACCACCAGGATAACGATGTCGGTCGCCTGCGCACCCCGCGCACGCATCGCGGTAAACGCGGCGTGGCCCGGTGTATCCAGGAAGGTAATCACACCCTTGTCGGTTTCCACATGATAAGCACCGATATGCTGGGTAATGCCACCGGCTTCGCCGTGGGCAACCTTGGAGGCACGAATATAATCCAGTAACGATGTCTTACCATGGTCGACGTGACCCATGATGGTAACCACCGGCGGCCGCGGCTGGATATCGGTCAGTTCTTCTTCAACCGAACTCAGCACGCTCTTCTCGTGATCATCCTCGCTCATTGATTTTGCGGTATGACCACATTCTTCGACCACCAGAATCGCGGTGTCCTGATCGATGATCTGATTGATGGTCGCCATAACGCCCATCTTCATCATGATCTTGATCACTTCCGCCGCTTTCATGTTCATCTTTTGCGCCAGATCAGACACCTTGATACTTTCCGGCACCGGCACTTCGTGAACGATCGGCGCAACCGGCTTTTCAAAACCGTGTTTCACCGCAGGCTCATCTCCACCCTTGCGTGATTTCTTCTTGCGACCACCGCCACCGCGCGTGGTAATGTGCAGTTCTTCACGACCATAGCGGGTTTCGCCTTTATCCAGCTTACCGCGCTTGCCACGCCTTGGGGAATCGTCCTCTTCTTCGAACTTCTTGCCTTTCTTACCCTTGGCTTCAGTCGGCTTGGCCTTAGCTTTGTTTTCCGCGTCGGCAGGCGTTTCGGCAACAGCCTCTTTAGCACGCTCCTTGGCTTCGGCTTCGGCACGGGCTCGAGCCTCGGCTTCTTCTTTAGCACGGGCTTCAGCTTCCGCTTTTTCGCGCGCTTCCTGTTCCGCCTTGGCTTTCGCGGCTTCTTCCGCCTTGCGGCGTGCTTCTTCTTCCGCCGCCTTGCGCTCTATCTCGCGCTGCTCTTTCTCGGCCATCAGACGATCCAGTTCTTCCTTCTCGTCCGATTCCGCGTCGCTGCGTTTCACATAGGTGCGTTTCTTACGCACTTCCACATTAACGGTTTTGCGGCTACTGCCGGCAACCTTCAACTCGCTGGTGCTCTTGCGCTTCAGGGTGATTTTCTGCTTAGCCTCGCCCTTGGCGGCCTCACCCTTACCATGACTGTTGCGTAAAAAATCCAGCAGTTTTAATTTGTCTTCGTCACTGATTAACGATTCGGCGTTTTCGGCCTCAAGCCCGGCCTCTTTCAACTGCTCCAGCAATCGATCAACCGGGGCACCGACCACATCAGCAAGCTGTTTGACTGTTACATTCGACATGTCTTATGGCTCCTCCCCCAGTGCTACTTACTGGTTTGCCTCTTGATTAGTTTCGTTTTCAAACCAGGGTGCACGTGCTGTCATAATGAGCTGACTGGCGCGTTCTTCGGTCATATCTTCGATATCCATCAGGTCATCGACAGACTGTTCCGCCAGGTCTTCCATGCTGCAGATGCCTTTTTCGGCCAACTTATAGGCCAGGTCTTTATCCATGCCCTCCATGTCGAGCAGATCCTGTTGCGGTTCCGCGACCTGCTCTTCCTGGGATATCGCCCGGGTCAGCAACGCGTCACGTGCACGCCCGCGCAACTCAGCCACGATATCCTCATCAAATTCATCGATTTCATTCAATTCCGCTTCGGGGACATAAGCCACCTCTTCGATACTCGAGAAGCCTTCCGCCACCAGGATCGCCGCCACCTCTTCATCGACATCCAGCTGATCCATGAACATCTGTACCAGTTCCTTGGTTTCCGACTCGGACTTGGCTTCCATATCCGATGTCGTCATCACGTTCAGTTCCCAGCCGGTGAGCTGGCTGGCCATGCGGATATTCTGACCTCCGCGACCGATCGCCTGCGACAGCTTGTCGTCGTCAACCGCCACGTCCATCATTTGAGAGTCTTCGTCGACTACGATGGACACCACCTCGGCAGGCGACATGGCGTTGATGACGAATTGAGCCGGGTTATCGTCATGCAGAATAATGTCGACCCGTTCACCGGCCAGTTCGTTGGATACCGACTGTACCCGCGAACCACGCATACCGACACAAGCACCGACCGGGTCAAGACGTGGATCGTTGGAACGCACGGCAATCTTGGCGCGTGAACCGGGATCGCGGGCACCGGATACGATTTCGATCAGGCCCTGACCGACTTCCGGCACCTCCAGCTTGAACAGCTCGATAAGGAATTCAGGTGCGGTACGACTAACGAACAACTGCGGACCACGATTCTCGGCACGGACTTCTTTCAGATAACCGCGCAGACGATCACCGGGGCGAATCGCTTCGCGTGGAATCACGTCTTCACGGGGAATGATGGCTTCCACGTTATCGCCCAGATCCAGATAAACGTTGCCGCGCTCGACGCGCTTCACCGTACCCATGACCAGTTCGCCCACCTTGTCCTTGTAAGCATCGACGACGCGAGCGCGTTCCGCCTCGCGCACTTTCTGCACGATGACCTGTTTGGCGGTCTGTGCGGCGATGCGACCAAACTCGACCGATTCGATCTGTTCTTCGACGAAATCCTCGAGCTGGATGTCTGGATCATCGATCTGGGCCGCTTCCAGGGTAATCTGGCGCAGCGGGCTTTCCAGAGTGCCGTCTTCGCCGGCCTCGACCACTTCCCAACGACGGAACGTATCGTAGTCGCCGGACTTGCGATCGATCTGTACGCGCACATCGATATCCATACCGTGCTTCTTACGCGTCGCCGTAGCCAGAGCCGCTTCGATGGCCTCGAAAATGATTTCCTTGTCTACGCCTTTTTCATTGGAAACAGCGTCTACAACGTACAGAATTTCTTTATTCATGATCGGCTCCAAACCTAATCGATAAATTCCGATGAAAACTTAAAGGACCCTCTGATTAATTCTGGGCGAAAAAGATTGAGATTCAGAATGTTCAGATTCGAGACGCGAATTACGCGTAATAGCCCGCTATTGCGAAAATTCGCAACGATGAAGCTGGATATTCTGGACTCAAGGTTCTCGTACATGAATTAATCAGAGGGTCCTTAAATAAGATGAATAACCGAACTGTCGATCATTCGTTAAAAGTGTTTACCCGCCGACTCAGACCGCGGGTAATTATTCAAAATGCGGAACGATCCGCGCTCTGTCGATGCCACCATAGGCGAGATAATGGGTTTCGCCGTCCACTTCAACCAGCACCTCGTCGTCTTTTACGCCGAGCAGTTTGCCGGTGAAATTACGTCGCCCCTCGAGATCGGGCATACCCATCTTGATTTTTACCGTTTCGCCGGCAAAGCGTTCGAAATCTTCCATCTTGCGCAGGGGACGATCCAGGCCTGGCGAGGAAATTTCCAGGTTGAAATGCCCCGGAATCGGATCTTCCACATCCAGCATGGCGCTGATCTGACGGCTCACGACTTCACAATCTTCCAGCTGGATACCCCGTGGCTGGTCGATATACACGCGCAGCAGACCATTCTTGGGATGCGGTTTGAACTCGATGTCCACCACCTCATACCCCAGGCCCGTTACGATCGGTTCGATCAGAGACCATATGTCGCGTGCCTGTGCCATAGTCACCATTAAAAAAAGGGCCTAAGCCCCTGCAAATTGACGGTAATAAAAAGGCCCCGATATACGGGGCCTCTCCATAAAACCTGGGTAGCCAGATCCGGAGATCAACTACCGTGGCGTATTATATAGCTTATTGATTCACGGCCGCAAGTCCGAGCACCCCGACATGGCGGTATCTCGCCCGTTTCGGCCGCAAATCCGGGCAAATAGATCAACTTAATGGCCAGCCCCGGCACTCAAAACCTGAATACCTTCCCTGGGTCAATTAAATGGGGAGCCGAAACGACTTCGGGCTCATAACCCGAAGGCTCTTTTTCGAAACCTCCAGACCATGAGCCGTTCTTGCGGGTGACGCCCACAGGGATGTGGGTAGCTAGAGCAATGCACGACTAAATGGATTTAGGAGATAGAGCGAAGCATAACCACATGGATGTGGTGTAGTAGAACAACGCAGGAGCGGTTGTCGAAGACGCCCGAGCCGAGGAGCAATTGCCGAAGACGACCCGCGAATTAACAGTGCCACAGGGACACAAACTCAATAAATACACGCCGGGAAGCAAATTTTAGATCCCAGAAACAACGCGGGCCCATAACCCGAAGCGCCAGATCGACACTTCGGACTATGAGCCCGGTATAAATTTGGTAGCGGGGGCAGGATTGAACCGTTCTTGCGGGTGAAGATGACCCGCAAATTAGAGGGTGCCGGAGGCACTCAAAACCAGAATACATTCCCTGAGCCGATAAAATGGGGCCCCAAACAACTCGGGCTCATAACCCGAAGCGCCAGATCGACGCTTCAGACTATGAGCCCGGTATAAATTTGGTAGCGGGGGCAGGATTTGAACCTACGACCTTCGGGTTATGAGCCCGACGAGCTGCCAGACTGCTCCACCCCGCATCAGACAGGTGGCAGATAGTACAGAGTTCGTCCGGCGATTTCAAGAATTGTCTGTAACATGGTTGAAATATCTATTTGTAAATGTTGAAAATTCCATCAAAAAACCGGCACATGGCCGGCTTTCTGTGGTGATCTGTCGACCCGCCTGCGGCTTCAGGCGAACACGGCGACGCAAAGCGACATCAGCGAGGCCGGATAAATACCCAGCAACAATACCGCCAGACCGTTGAGGCTGAGCACGAACTGCATGTCGCGTCCCCGTTCGAGGGGCGCCGCTTCCACCGGGTCGTCGAAGTACATCAGTTTGATGACGCGCAGGTAATAGAAGATACCGATGATGGAGAAGAATACGGCAACCAGCGCCAGCCACAGCATATCGATATCGATCACCGCCTTGATCACCGTCAGCTTGGCCCAGAAACCCACCGTCGGCGGCACACCGGCCATGGAAAACATCAGGATCAGCATCATGAAGGCAAACCAGGGGCTGCGTTTGTTGAGGCCTTTGAAGTCCTCCAGGCGTTCCGCCTCGAAACCGCTGCGCGCCAGCAGGATAATCATGCCGAAGCCACCCAGCGACATCATTGCATAAGTCAGGGTATAGAACATGGCGGCGGAATATCCGTCTGCAGTACCGGCCAGGATGCCGAGCAGAATAAAACCCACGTGGGATATGGTCGAGTAAGCCAGCATGCGTTTCAGGTTGCTTTGCGCAATGGCGATGACATTGCCCAGGCCCATGGACAACACCGCCAGAATGACGAACATCCCCTGCCAGTCCGCCTGCATGTGACCCATTCCCTCCACCAGCAGGCGAATCACCATGGCGAACCCGGCGATTTTCGGCGCCGAGGCGATGTAGCTGGTGACGATGGTTGGTGCGCCGTGATAAACATCGGGAATCCACATGTGGAAGGGTACCGCGCCCAGCTTGAACGACAGGCCGATCACAATGAACACCAGGCCGAATACCAGCACAGTATTCATTTCTTTCTGCTGGCTGATCGCGTTCGACACTTCAGCCAGATTCAGCGAACCGGTCATGCCATAGACCATGGATATCCCATACAGCAACATGCCAGAGGCTATGGCGCCGAGCACGAAATATTTCATCGCCGCTTCCGAGGCATTGGGATTGTCACGGTTGAAAGCGACCATGGCATACAACGACAGGGAGAGCAGTTCCAGACCCAGGTACAGGGTGAGGAAATGATGCGCCGATACCATCAGCATCATACCCAGGGTTCCGAACAGGCCGAGCACATAGAACTCGCCACGGAATATATTGCGATCAAACAGATATTCACGGGAATATACGAAGATCACAAAAACGATACCGAGTATGAATGCCTTCAGTACATCCGCCAGTGCATCACTGACAAACACACCGTTGTAGGCAATCACCGCATCGTCGCGACCATGGCTCATCACCAGGAACAGGGTTACCAGCAGACTGAGCTGGGACAGGACGTAGGTAAAATTACGTTGATCGTCGCGCAGGTAAACATCCACCACCAGCACGATGCAGGCCATGGCAAGCAGGAAAATTTCCGGCCAGGCAGCGCTATAGTTGAGCATTTCCAGTGTCATAACGTTTTAATTACCCACAATTTTCGATTCGGCCACATGGCGCAAAAGATTGTCGACCGAGGCATGCATTACATCCACCAGCGGGGCCGGATACAGGCCCAGCGCCAGTACTGCCGCCGCCAGGATCACCATAATAATGAGCTCCCGTTGATTGATGTCCTGCAGTGCTTTCACATTATCGTTGGCGACTTCACCGTAGAACACGCGCTTCACCATCCACAATGTGTAGGCGGCGCCTAGAATCAAGGTAGTGGCCGCCAGTAATGCAATCCAGAAGTTGGCCTTGAAGGCCGCGAGGATCACCATGAACTCACCGACGAAACCGGAAGTGCCCGGCAGGCCCGCATTGGACATGGCAAAGAATACGGAAAACGCGGCAAACACCGGCATGGTATTGACCACGCCACCGTATGCCGAAATATCACGAGTGTGCATGCGATCATAAAGCACGCCGATCATCAGGAACAACGCGCCGGAAATAAAACCGTGAGAAATCATCTGCACCATGGCCCCTTCGACCGCCAGTGCAGCGCCGGTGATATCGGTATTGGCCGGATTGGCCCAGATGGCGAAGATGATAAACAGACCCAGCGTCACAAAACCCATATGCGCAATCGACGAATAGGCGACCAGTTTTTTCATGTCACTCTGTACCAGCGCCACCAGACCGATGTACACCACCGCCACCAGCGACATCAGAATGATCACCCAGTCCAGTGCGTGGCTGGCATCCGGCGTGATTGGCAAACTGAAACGCAGAAAACCATAGCCGCCGATCTTCAACATGATCGCCGCCAGAATCACCGAACCGCCGGTAGGTGCTTCCACGTGCGCATCCGGCAACCAGGTGTGTACCGGCCACATGGGCACCTTCACTGCAAAGGCAAGCAGGAAAGCAATGAATATCCAGGTCTGTTCAGTCAGACTCAGCGGCAATGTATGCATATCCAGAATGGCAAAGCTGGGTGTACCCATTTTGCTGGACTGGTAATACATATAAATCAGACCCACCAGCATGAACACGGAACCGAAGAAGGTGTATATGAAGAACTTGATGGTGGCATAAACCCTGCGCGGTCCACCCCACATACCGATGATGATATACATCGGAATCAGCATGCCTTCCCAGAACACGTAGAAGAAGATGGCGTCCAGCGCAGCGAACACGCCGTTCATCAAACCTTCCATAATCAGGAATGCCGCCATGTATTGCGAAGGTTTGACCTTGATGACTTCCCAGCCGGCAATCACCACAAGAATCGTAATGAACGTAGTCAGTATAATCAGCGGCATGGAAATGCCGTCCACGCCCAGGTGGTAATAAATGTTGAATGCGCTGATCCATTCGAAACGTTCTTCGAACTGCATCGCCGCAGTACTGCTGTCGAAATTGGTGTACAGACCGAGGCTCAGTACAAAGGTAGCAATGGCCACACTCAGGGCCAGTCGCCGCGCGCCTTCACCTTTATCTTTATCACCGGCCAGCAGCACCATGATGCCGCCGATAATGGGCACCCAGACAACAAGGCTCAATAAGGGCCAACCTGTAAACATTATTATTCTTTCCTGACTTCGTGTTGTTCAGTACCTCGGCAAACGAATTACCGGGCCCCTCATTTATTTACAAATACCAGCAGCAGCACCAGCAGGCCGACGATCATGGCGAAGGCATAGTGGTACAACATACCGGTTTGAATATGACGAATGATACCGGCCACCCAGCCAACAACGCGGGCCGAACCGTTGACGATGAGACCGTCAATCAACATCACGTCACCGCCTTTCCACAGACCTTTACCCAGGCCACGGCTGCCGTCGGCAAAGGTTTTGAAATAGACTTCATCCACCCAGTATTTTTTATCCAGCAAGCGGTACAGAAAACCGAGTTTGAGTTTGACCAGCTCCGCCAGATGCGGCGCTTTCATGTAAATAAACCAGGCAAGGAATACACCGGCCGCCGCCAGATAAACCGCAACACCATGGAAGGCATGCTCGATAAAGCCGAATTCGGTTGTGAAATGAATCTGGCCCAGCACATTGTGTGCTTCCTTGACCAGAATCGAATCAGCGAAATAACTGCCGAACAGCATGGGCTCGATAGTCATCCAGCCGATGATCACAGAGGGTATGGCCAGCGCAATCAGCGGTCCCGTCACCACCCAGGGTGT
>CBDULQ010000028.1:0-21930 GCA_965368115.1 uncultured Gammaproteobacteria bacterium
GTTAATGCTCAAATCCTGTTGAATACTAACAGGTGACATAAACACGTCATGAGCCGAACCGCCAACAACTTGCATGAACAGATCGCGCTGCAGGATACCCATTCCCTGCTCAGTGCCTTCGAGCAGTTCAGTCGCCTGTCTGAGCAGTTGCAGCATTCCTATGAAGATCTGGATCGCCGCGCCGGTGAACTGACCCGCGAACTGGCGCAGGCCAATAGTGAACGTCTGGAACAACTGGCGCAGAAAGAAAAACTGGCGGATCGCCTGGAAAAATTACTCACCGCGTTACCGGCTGGTGTGGTGGTGCTGAACAGGGATGGCATCATCCACACCGCCAATCGTGCGGCACGCGAAGTGTTCGAACAGGAACTGATCGGTGTCGACTGGTTACCGTTCATTCAGGCCCAGGTGCGCAGTAGCGAAGCCAGTGATCTTATTTTGCATAACGGTCGTGTTATTACCCTGAATCGTCAGCATCTGGATAGCGACGAGGAAGAAATCGTATTGATCCACGACGTCAGCCATAATCGCATGTTGCAGGAACTGGCCGGACGCCAGCAACGCCTGGCGGCCATGGGACAAATGGCGGCGGGTCTCGGTCATCAGCTACGTACACCGTTATCCTCCGCGCTGTTATACGTATCCCAGGTTCTCAACCCCGCGCTGAATGATGAACAGCAGATGCGGGCAGTGGAAAAAATTCGCGCCAGTCTGCGTTACCTCGAAAAACTCATTAACGACATGCTGATGTACGCCAAGGGCGGCGAGTTCGCCAGTGCATCCTTCAATGTCAGTCAGTTGTTGATCAACTTCAATGCGCGTTTCGAGGCGCGTCTGCAACAGGCGGATGCGCGTTTAAGTATTAATTGCGAATGCGACAGTGACATGGCGTTGCGTGGCAGCATCGATGCCCTGGTCTCGGTATTGATCAACCTGGCGGAAAACGCGCTGGAAGCCTGCGCCTCACAATGCCAGCTGCAGTTACGCGTTTACCAGCAGGCTCAGCATCTGATTCTGGCGTTAAGCGACAACGGTCCCGGTTTAAGCGCCGAACAGCAGTTGCATATTTTCGAACCGTTTTACACCGATAAGGATCGCGGCACCGGACTCGGTCTGGCCGTTGCCCAATCCATCGCCCATGCCCACCAGGGAGATTTACTGGTTAAATCCGAACCCGGTCAGGGCAGTACCTTTTATTTATGTTTGCCTCTCGAAACAGGCGAGCAATTCCTGCCCAGCGGCCAAATGACACATCCCATAAACAACGTTGGACAGAACAGCGGAGATACTCAATGAGTCACACCGATGTATTGATTGTGGAAGATGACCCGAATCTGAAAGATGCACTGCGCGATACGCTGGAATTCGCCGGTTATTCGGTGACTGCGGTGGAACATGGTCAGGCGGCACTGGCACGGCTTGATCAGCATTCCTACGGCATGGTGATTTCCGATGTGCAGATGCAGCCGGTTGACGGCATGGAATTACTGGAAAAAATTCGTCGTGACGATCAGCAGACACCGGTGGTGATGATGACTGCTTACGGCACCATCGAAAAAGCGGTCGATGCCATGCGCCTGGGTGCATCGGATTATCTGGTCAAACCCTTCGAGGCGGATGCACTGATCGAGCTCACCAGACGCCTGCTGCCGAAACAGGAAGAGCATCATCCCGCCGACGACAATCTGGTTGCGGTTGAAGATAAAATGCAGTCGTTGAAGGCACTGGCATCAAAAGTTGCACAAAGCGATGCGACGGTGTTGTTGTGTGGCGAAAGTGGCGTCGGCAAGGAAGTGTTTGCACAGTTCATTCATAACCAGTCATCACGTGCTGCCGGTCCGTTTGTCGCCATCAACTGTGCCGCGATTCCGGAGAACATGCTGGAGTCGGTATTGTTCGGTTACGAAAAAGGCGCGTTTACCGGCGCTTACCAGTCCCATGCCGGTAAGTTCGAACAGGCCCAGGGCGGTACCCTGTTGCTGGACGAAATTTCCGAAATGGATGCGGGTTTGCAAGCCAAGCTGTTGCGCGTGTTGCAGGAAAAAGAAGTGGAACGTCTGGGTGCACGCAAGACCATTCCATTGAATGTGCGTGTGCTGGCGACTACCAATCGCAATTTGCGCGAAGAAGTGGCCGCCGGTCGTTTTCGTGAAGATCTGTTTTATCGGCTCAGCGTGTTTCCGATACAGATTCCCGCACTACGTGAACGCATTGCCGACATCGTGCCCATCGCGCAACGTCTGTTGCAGAAATACAATGCCGGTCAACGGGCAGTCGAGCTGACTGCGGATGCACAACAGAAGCTGGTGAGTCATCAATGGCCGGGCAACGTGCGTGAGCTGGATAATGTCATGCAGCGGGCGATGATTCTGAAAACCGGTCACCAGGTCAGTGCCGAACACATACATTTTGAAACCGGCGAATTCTTTATCAGCGAAGCAGCCAGTGACAAGCCGGTTGCCGATGATTCGGTGCTGGTCAGCGACCTGAAAGATCGTGAACAGCAGCTGATTCTGGAAGCGCTGCGTGCCGGTAACGGCAGTCGTAAATATGCCGCCGAACGACTCGGCATCAGTCCGCGAACCTTACGTTACAAACTGGCGCGCATGCGCGACGCCGGGATTACCGTTTAAGGAGCCAAGATCATGAGCGATATGAATGTACAGCAACTCCTGGCGCAGATGCGCGTACTGGAAGCTCAGGCCAAGTCCGGTATACAACCCGTACAGGGTGCTGAAGGCGGTACGCCGCAGACGGATTTCTCCCAGGTGTTGAAGAACTCCATCGACGCGGTGAACGAAACTTCGAAAGAAGCGTCCAGGCTGGCGGAAGCCTTCGAGAAAGGTGATCCCAACGTGAGCATGGCGCAACTGATGATTGCGATGGAAAAATCCAGCGTTTCCATGCAGGCGATGACTCAGGTGCGCAACCGCCTGTTGTCCGCTTATCAGGAAATCATGAGTATGCCGGTATAACGGTGTTACAGGCACTAAGCTCAATAGAATAACAGCCTGTATCACAACAGGCATTCAGGTTAAAAGGTCCGACCATGGCAGAAGCAGCAGCGATTCGTACACCCTCTATCCCCATACCTCGCTTGATCGGTATGGTGGTTGGTGTGGCAGTCAGTATTGCGATCGGTTACGGCGTGTTCATGTGGGCCGCCAAACCCAGTTTCAGTTCACTGTACACCGGCCTGGAAGCGCGTGACGCCAGTGAAGTGGTGGCCGCCCTGCAGGCAGCGGGTATTCCTTATGAACTGGATGCGGCAGGCGGCGTGGTTATGGTGGAAAGCGGGCGTGTGCACGAAGCGCGTCTCAAACTGGCCGCCCAGGGACTGCCCAAGGGGACCGGTATCGGTATCGAAATTCTGCAGGAAGAACAAAGCTTCGGCACCAGCCAGTTCGTGGAAAGTGCGCGTTATCACCATGCCATGGAAACCGAACTGGCACGCACCATCAGCACCATGCGCAATGTAAAATCGGCGCGTGTGCATCTGGCCATTCCCAAGCGTTCGGTTTTCGTTCGCGAACGGACCGAGCCCAGTGCATCGGTGGCACTGACGCTGTACGGTGGCCGGGAGATCGATCAGGGGCAGGTGAATGCCATCATCCATCTGGTGGCGTCCAGCATCAGTCACATGAAAGCGGAGAATGTCACCGTAGTGGATCAGAACGGTCGACTGCTGTCATCCGGTGGCATGCAAAGCAATGTGGCGATGACCGCGAAACAATATGAATACACTCGTCAGGTCGAAGAAGATTATGCACGGCGTATCGAGCGACTGCTGGAACCCATCGTCGGTTTCGGTAAGGTGCGCGCAACAGTGAATGCGGATATCGATTTCAGCGAAGAAGAAACCACTGAAGAACTGTTCAACCCGGAAAACCAGGCGGTACGTAGCGAACAGGCCAGCGAAAGTTCGCGCTTCGACGGTCAGGACCCGGGTGGCGTTCCGGGTGCACTGGCCAACCAGCCGCCGGGCGATGCGCAACTGGTGCAGGGACCCGGTGCGGTCGATGGCGAAGCGGCCAGCCGTGGCACTTTGACCAGCAGCAACAAGAACTCGGTACGTAATTACGAAGTCGATCGTACCATTCGTCATAAACGCCAGGGCGTGGGCGACATCGATCGCATGACGGTGGCGGTTCTGGTCGACGACCGGGTCACCGTGGTTGACGGCAAGCAGCAACGTGCGCCGCTAACTAATGAAGAAATTCAACGCATTACCACCCTGGTCCAGCAAACCATCGGATTCGATCAGCAGCGTGGCGACCTGGTCAACGTGATCAACGCTTCGTTCACGCCAGTGGAGGAACAGGAGGCGCTACCGGAACCTTCGCTGCTGGAAAATCCCTGGGTGAAAAACTCTGTGAAGTATGCGGCAGCATTGATTATTATACTGGCATTAATCTTCTTCATCGTACGTCCCTCGGTGAAGAGTCTGACTGAATACACACCGCCGACACCGGTCCTGCCGTCACCGGAAGAAGGTGAAGAAGGCGGCCAGCGTCGTCTTGCAGGTGGCGGTCAGACGGGTCAGCTGGAACATCAGGCGGGACCGATTCCGCTGCCCACGGATCACGACCAGAAAGTTGAATTTGCCCGCGCTATGGTGGACCAGGATGCACGCAAGGTAGCCAATGTGGTCAAGGGCTGGATAGGTAACGAAGCATAATGGCTGAACAGAATCTCACAGAATCCCTGAACGGTGTGCAGAAAGCCGCCGTGTTGCTGATGGCCATGGGCAGCGACAATGCCGCCGAGGTGCTCAGGCATCTGAACCCGAAAGAAGTACAGGTGCTGGGTGGCGCCATGGCGTCACTGCAAAACGTCAACCGGACCACCATGGAAGGGGTGATGGATGAGTTCATCAACGAGGTGAACAACCAGACGTCGGTGGGCATCGGTAGCGATGAATATATCCGCGAGATGATGGTCAATGCGCTGGGCGAAGACAAAGCCAAGAACATGATCGACCGCATCCTGCTCGGTAGCGGTACCAAGGGACTGGAAGCTCTGAAGTGGATGGACGGTCGCTCGGTGGCTGAAGTGATTCGTCTCGAACATCCGCAGATCATTGCCATCGTACTGTCCTACCTGGAACCGGATCATGCGGCGGAAGTGGTCAGTATGTTACCGGAACGTGCGCGCCCCGATATCATGATGCGCGTCGCCGCTCTGGAAGGTATTCCTCCACGCGCATTGCAGGAACTCGACCAGATCATGGAAAAACAGTTCCAGGGTGATTCCAATGTCAGTCAGTCGTCCATGGGCGGATTCAAAACTGCGGCTAACATTCTTAATTTCATGGATTCTTCGGTGGAAAGTACCATCATGGAAACCATCGGCGAACACGATCAGGAAATGGCCGACGGTATCGCCGAACTGATGTTCGTGTTCGACAACCTGAACGATGTGGACGATCGGGGTATTCAGGCGCTGCTGCGTGAAATTTCCTCCGATCAGCTGACCCTGGCCCTGAAAGGCGCCGACGAAAACATCAAGGAAAAAATACTCAAGAACATGTCCAAGCGTGCCGCCGAAATGTTACGCGAAGATATGGAAGCGCGCGGTCCGGTACGACTCAGCGAAGTGGAAGCGGCACAGAAGGAAATTATTTCCACTGCACGTCGTCTTGCCGAGCAGGGCGACATCGTGCTCGGTGGCGGTGGCGAAGAGTTCGTTTAATACTTATCAGGTTGAACTGTATTCATGTCCAAACCTTTTTCAGTCGACGAGGACCAGATTAAACATTATGTGTTGCCGGAAGTAACCGGCGACATCGTCGGCCTGGGTCGTGAGGCGATCAAACCGCAGACCGTCGAAGATATCGAAGCGCTGCAACAGCAAGCTTACCAGGAAGGCCTGGAGCAGGGGCGCAAGGATGGCCTGGTGGAGATTCAGGCAGAGGCGCGCAAGCTGGCGGGTATGTTCAATTTTTTCAGCAAGCCACTGCAAACGCTGGACGAAGAAGTCGAACAGCAGCTGACCCAACTGGCGCTTGAAGTGGCCAGGCAGGTCATTAAAAAAGAATGCGAAACCGGTGTGGAAACCATTCAATCGGTGATTCACGAAGCACTGGAATTTTTGCCGGTCAGTGCGCGCAATGTACGTATTCGTGTGAATCCCAAAGATCATCAACTGTTGCAACAGGGTGATATCAGTGCCGAGCAACAGGACTGGAACCTGGTCGCCGACGGCAAAGTCAGTCGCGGCGGTTGCCTTGTGGAGTCGGATTCTTCGCACATCGACGCGAGCCTGGAAACCCGCGTCCAGCAAATCATCGAACGCCTTAGCGATCACAGTCATCAATACGACGACGAGTCCTGATCATGTCACTGGCCGACCGCAATCAACGCTGGACCGATATGTTGCGTAACAAGCAACGGCAGGTGCGTGCACCGGAGCCGGTGGTGGAAGGACGGCTGACACGCATGGTTGGATTAACACTCGAAGCGATAGGCTGCGAAGCGGCCGTGGGCACCAGTTGCGATATCGTGGCGCCGGGCAATCATCACATCGAAGCGGAAGTGGTGGGTTTTTCCGGCGACAAAACCTACCTGATGGCGATGGGCGAGAGTCGTGGTCTGATACCGAATGCGCGGGTGATTCCGGTCGGTCATTCCAGTGAAGTGAATATTTCCGACGCCTTCCTGGGACGTGTCATCGACGGCCGCGGCCGGCCGCTGGACGACAAGGGGCCGCTGATTGCGGAAACGCCGGTACCGTTGTCGGGACGCGTCATCAATCCGCTGGCGCGACGGCCGATCAACGAACCGCTGGATGTCGGCGTGCGCGCCATCAATGCCATGCTGACGGTGGGGCGGGGGCAGCGGATGGGACTGTTTGCCGGTACCGGTGTGGGTAAAAGTATTCTGCTCGGCATGATGACCAAATACACCAATGCGGATGTTACCGTGGTCGGTCTGATCGGCGAGCGGGGTCGTGAGGTGAAAGAATTCGTACAGGATATTCTCGGGCCGGAAGGCCTGAAACGAGCAGCGGTGATTGCCGCCCCGGCCGACGCTTCGCCTCTGGTGCGTATTCACGGTGCCATGCTGGCCACCGCGGTTGCGGAATATTTTCGTGACCAGGGTAAGAATGTTCTGTTGCTGATGGATTCCCTGTCGCGTTTTGCCCAGGCGCAACGTGAAATCGGTCTGTCCATTTCCGAACCGCCGGCCACCAAGGGTTATCCGCCATCGGTGTTTGCGCGCATTCCGCAACTGGTGGAACGGGCCGGTAACGGTGGCGCCGGCCAGGGTTCGATTACGGCGTTTTATACCGTGCTCACCGAAGGCGACGATCACAATGATCCCATTGCCGATGCGGCGCGTGGTATTCTCGATGGCCACATCGTGCTATCGCGGCAACTGGCGGATATGGGCCATTATCCGGCCATCGATCTGGAAGCCTCGATCAGCCGTGTGATGCCGATGGTGGTTAACCCCGACCAGCTGCAGGCCAGTCATCGCATCAAGCAGCTATACTCTCTTTATGAACAGAATCGCGATCTGATCAATGTCGGTGCTTATCAGGCGGGAAGCAACCCGGCCATCGATGAAGCCATTGCCATGCAGCCGGCGATTACTCAGTTTATGCGTCAGGGTATGAACGAAGCCGTCGCCCTGGCGGCCAGTCAGCAACAGTTGTCGCAACTGGCCGCATCGCGTAAAGAATCTGTCAACACATCGGCCTAGGGCCGGATAATCATTTAGTCTTATGCGCTCAACTCGAATGTTACCGGTTGCCCGGCACGCGGATCAGAAACAGCAGGAAGCGGTACAGGTTTATGCCCAGGCCCAGCGTGCTCTGGAAGATGCCCAGTTGCAGCTTCAGCAACTGATGGCCTATCGTGAAGAATATGCCCAGAAGATGAGTTGCCAACGCGGCCTGCCAATGGAGCAGCTGCGTAATTTCCAGGCTTTTGTGCAGCAACTTGGGCGTGCTATCAAGCAGGCTGAGCTGGATATCGAATCCCACAAACAGGCCTGTGAACACCGTAAACAACAGTGGTTGAAAACCCGTGCCCGCAGTCAGGCGTTACACAGGGTGGTGGAAAAATACCAGCTTGAAGAACGTGTTGCCGAAGACCGCAAGGAGCAGAAAGAGATGGACGAACACGCCCAGCGCCTGTCTCGCAATCCCCGCGATTAAATTCTGGCCCGTCCCTTGCACCTGTATCCCTGAACAGAATAAAAGGTGCAACAACGATGGAATCCATTCAGTCATCCCGTCCGCTCAATCCGGCCGAATCGGCCCCCAGAAAAGCGCGCGAACCTGGCCGCGAAGCCGCCGGTGAAGCGGATTTCGAACGCCAGCTGGACCAGCAGATGAACCGTGCAGAAGCCCGGGAAACCTCGCAGCAGCGCCCCATCGATGAAGAGAAATCCGTTAAAAATCAGGAGGCTGCGGAACAGGGCGCGGATGCTGAAGATGTCGTGGATGAGATGCCGGTCGATGCCGAGCCGGTTAAGGCTGAAACGACCCCCGAGCAACCCGTGGTTGCCGTGGCGGAACCGGTATTGAGCCAAGAGGCAATAGAATCGAGCGACGAAACCGTATCCGCGGAGGCGGCTGGGCTGCAAAATCTGCCGCCCGAGGGCAATGCCTTGCCGCCTGCGGCAGCCGTTGACGAAGCGGTGGCAAGCGCCGAGCCGGTACCCGCCGTGGTCGTGCCGGGCCAGGCGGTGAAAACCGAGCTGAATGCCGAGCCGCGTGCGGCGACTGAGGCTCAGGCGGTCGTTCAGTCGCGGCCATCGAACAACCCGCCGAATCCGGGTCCGCAGCAGCCCGTCGCCTTGTCGCAGCTGGTGGAGCGGGCCGCCGATGCGGATGCGGACCCGGTCGGTAACAAACTGCCGCTGGGGGATAATGCGCTTACCGGTAAGACGGTGGCGGAATCCGCTTCGACGAATTCGCTATCCGGCAAGGGCGTACAGCTGGCTTCCGTGGCCAGTTTTGCCAGCAGCATGCAACAGGTGCATCAGGCCACTTCGGCCAGTGCGATGCATATGAACATAAATACATCGTCCATTCCCATGCCCGATGGGGTCAGTCTGAACAGCTTAAACAGCGCCATGACGACACTGAATGCACCGTTACAGAATCCGGCCTGGGGTCAGGGTGTGGCTGATCGTGTGGCCTGGATGGTGCAGGGTAATTTGCAAACTGCGCAGATTAAACTGAATCCTGCCAATCTGGGACCAATGGAAATCAAGCTGTCGGTACAGGATGATAACAAGACGCAGATTACCTTCGTCAGTCATCATGCACCGGTGCGTGATGCGCTCGATTCGGCTATGCCGCGGCTGCGTGAAATGCTGGAAAGTCAGGGTATCGACCTGGCGGATGTGAATGTGTCCGATGCGGGTGTGCAGAGTAATCAACAGCAGGATGGTGGCCAGTCGTCCGGTGGCTCAGCATCATCGATGTCGGATTCCAGCACTCAGGGGGGTGATGATGTGATCGTCAATGAAACCCTGGTCAGGGTGCCGCAGGCGGATGGCTTAAGTATCTATGCCTGAACCGGCTGATCAGAATTCCCGATCCAGCAGGCGATAGGCATTGGCCAGTAGCTCGGTAGGCTGAACCGGTTTTTTCAGGAAGCTACCGATGTTGAGTTCGGCCGCACGTTGTTCATCCATGACATCGCTATAGCCGGTGCACATAATAATGGGAATGTCCGGATTCAGTTCGATCATTCGCTGTGCCAGTTGATCGCCGTTTATGGCCGGCATGGTCTGGTCGGTGACCACCAGTTGATACCCCTGTGGTGAATCGGTAAATGCTTTCAGGGCTTCTGTCGGATCGGTGAACACATGCGAGGTAAAGCCGTACTGGTTGAACAGTTCGCCCACAAAACTGGCGACTGAATTTTCATCATCAACGATCATGATGTCGGTCTGTTGGTCGGTAACCGACTTGATGTCACTCAGTTTAGGTTGTTCCTGCTGTTCGACATGTGGTTTACCGCTGACTTCGAACAGAATGCGGAACACCGTGCCGATGTCCGGGTTTGAATCGACCAGGATGTGCCCCCTCGAATCATGAGTCACCCGGTGAATACTTTTCAGTCCGCCTGAAGTGCCGTCCTGCAGATAAGGATTGATATCCTGTTCGAAATAATCCTGCAGTCGATCAAGGTCGATGCCCGGTCCCGAATCGGCTACGCCAAGTTCGATATAGTGACCTGAGAAAGTCTGCCCGCAAGATGCACAGCGGCCCTCGATATGTGTGCGGTCGGTAATGAAGATCTGCAGTTTGCCGTGCCCGCTCAGCGCATTGCGTGCGTTGATGATCAGGTTCATCACCAGCTGGTTCATCAACGCGGGGTTGGCGGTGACTGCAGGCACCTCAACATCCAGCATCTGCTCAAAATTCACCGATTTCGGAATCGCCGCTTTCATCATTTTCAGAATGTCCCTGATCAGGCTGGGCAGGATGACCGCTTTGGTTTCACTTTGTGCCGGGTTGTTCAGGTTCTGAATCTGCGCGATGATGTCGCGCGCTTTGAGACCGGAATTTCGGATCTGCTTGAGGTAGCTGATCAGTTTTTCATTGCCGGAATCATTGAGTCTTTCCAGCGACAGTTCGGTAAATCCCAGGATGCTACCGAGAATGTTGTTGAAATCGTGTGCGATGCCGCCGGCGAGGATGCCCAGTGCTTCCATCTTCTGGGCCTGGTAAAGCTCGCGGGTCAGATTGTTTTTCTCGACTCGCGCCCGTTCCAGCTCGGTAATGTCTTCACCGGCGCATAATAACAACGGCTGTCTGGTGCTCTCGTCGACGATTAGCGTGTTATTCCAGTAAATCAGCCGGTGTTCGCCTTCGTCGTTAACGATGGTTGATCGAAAACCGGGGTTGGGTCGATCCGCGAGCTCCTGGGTATTGTGAAGCATGGTTTTGAAATCGGTTTTCGCCTGCAACCGCTCGGCCGCTGGAATAAATTCATCGAACCAGCGCTTGCCGAGTAATTTTTCCTGTGGCAGTCCGAGTATGGCGCTGGCTTTTTGATTGGCGAGGGTTATTTCGCCGTTCTGGTCGAGAATAACGATGATGAAATTGGCGACGTCCAGGTATTTCCGGTTCAGTTCTTTTTCATGGTGTAGTTGGGATGCAAAGGTATGGCGGGTCCTGGCTTCCGAGATCAGGTTGCCGACCGTTTGTGCAAAATGCGCATCCTCCATATTGATGTCCCTGCGCGAATTCGATAACAGCAGCATGATTGCTGATGGCGCATGCTGGTCTCCGATATTCAATCCGATCGCCGATAGATCCTGTCGGCAATTCAGGGCGGGAGGCAGGCTGAAGCGAGATTCCTTGCATAGATGCCGGCTGACCACCGGATCTTCATGTTGCAGAATATAATCCAGCAGATTGTTGTCCTGTAATCTGATTTCGGCGTTGCGTTGAGTAAAAAGAAGTTCACCTGTCGAAGAAGTGAGCCTGGCGCTCTGTCGATCTGATGATATCGTGAACATCATGCCCTGCTGCATTTCCAGAGCGCCTGAAATGGCGGCCAGACTTTCTTCGATAAACATATCGATGTCGTCTGTGTTGATCGACAAATGCCCGAGTATGGCGACCAGCCCCTGTTGCTGAGCTCGCTTTTGTAGTTTGCGTATCAGCGCCTTGTTTTTAGTGACGTCGTTACTGAGCGCAACGTAGTATTCCGGGTTGTTGTCGTCGTCCAGAATCGGAATGATTTCCCGCTCGACCCAATAATGGCTGCCGTCTTTTTTGCGATTGCAGACTTCGCCGCGCCACTCGTTGCCGGAGGTGATGGTGGTCCATAAAAAAGCGTAATAACTGTCGGAGTGAATGTTGGACTTGAGCATCGAGTGGTTCTGTCCGATCAGCTCGTCCCGGCTGTATCCGCATTGTTCACAGAAAGCATGGCTGACATACACGATGTTGCCGTAGGCATCGGTTATGGACAGGCAGAATTTCTCCAGCAGTATGGGGGCTATGGCATTGAGGCGAGGAGGGAGATTGTGTTGATCGGGGGTCATGAGCTTACTATTTGATCAGGCTGCGAACCTTGTCCCTGAGCTCGATGATGCTGAAAGGCTTTTTCAGGGTGTCCGCCGCGCCGACCAGACGAGCTATCGGCAGGTAGTCGAATCGCCCGGTGATGCCTCCGCCTCCGGAAATCGCCAGGATTTGCATGTCCGGATAGCGCTTGCGAAATTCCATGATCATGTCGATGCCGTTTTTTTCGGGAATCACCAGATCGGCGATTAGCAGGTCGATCGAATGTTGCTGGGTGATCGAATCCGCTTCGGGTACTGTCTCGGCAGTAAATACCTGGTAATCGGAGGCTAATGCATCCGAGATGAGTTGCAGGATGGATTGATCGTCATCGACTACGAGCACGTTTTGCATGATTGATTCCGTTTAAAACAGTTCGACCTCACCCTGATCCATCGATTGCTGATGGATTGGACTATGCCGAACGCTGTTGGCACTGGACTGTGCCCGGTTGACGAACTCTCTCAACGCCGTATTGACTTCCGCAATGCAGCGATTGCTGTCCCTGGTTTCGCCCGAAGCCATACTGGCGTACACGGTTTTCAGTGTGGTGGGTAATTCATGCAGGGCATACATGGAACCCAGTCGTTGTCTCATGTGCGCGGCCAGCTGATTGATCATGTCTTCAAACTGCAGTGACTGGATGGCCAGGCCGACATGTTTGTTGAGTAGATCGGAAATCTGGGAAATTTCATCCAGCTTGTCGGTCATCAGGTCATTCTTGGACTCGATTTCGTTCATCATCTGGTCCAGGCTGTCTTTTGATGAGCGGGTCATATTCATGTCCTTGGATGCCATGGTGCCCACCAGGTTGCCGGCCTGTTCGATGGTTTCGCCGGTGTGCTGGAACTGACTGCGGATCTGGTCGCTGAAACTTTTGCTGCGCAGGGACAATGAGCGCACCTCGTCCGCCACCACTGCAAACCCGCGACCCTGCTCACCGGCCCGGGCGGCTTCGATGGCCGCGTTGAGGGCCAGCAGATTGGTCTGCGAGCTGATTGAATCCATTTCGTCCAGCAGACCGATGACGCTGGTGTAGTCATCCTTGACCCGATTCAGGGCGTGGACCAGGTCCATGCTTTGTGCACTCATCGCGGTGATGTTGTCGACAAACATCTGCAGGGTATTGGCTGCATCCTGGGCCAGATGCTGGATGCCGCTGTTGCTTTGCGATTCGTTGGCGATATCGGTCACCAGTTCGAAAACCATGTTCTTCTGTTGATCGGATTCAGACTGCAGGCCGTTAAAGCTGTGTACAAGCCCCTTGATAGCCGAATCCAGCAGCACCTGAATCTGTTCCAGTTCGTCGTTGAGTTCGTCCAGCTGGCTGACCAGGATGGTCCGGGTCTGATCCAGTAATTTCTGTGATTCTTCAAAGGCCTGCTGGTCGGTGTTCTGGGCTGACAGGTCTGCTCTGTGATCGCTTCTGGCGAGATTTAGACTGAGTAGACCACCCATAAACAGGATGCCCAGCCCGAGGTAACTGGCCCAGACTGCATCGATCAGGATTTCCAGCAAAATGGCCACGAACAGGGTGACGACCAGGGGCAAGATACTGAGGATCGGATATTTAGCCATTTTAAATTGATTGTTCTAGTTATAGGGTGAATATGAAATGTCCAGGAACCGAAGGTGGTGATGAATCGCGAGGCCGGCCTCGGTGAAGATGACGAGGCCTGAGGAAGGCTGAATTCTGAACTTGCACTGATACATGGATGACCCGTTCAAGTTGCGCGATCGAATTGGTATACCGCGGTTGCTGGGCGGCACGGGTCGACACTGACCCATATGCAAAAAGTGTAGTTGTCACTGGCGAATTTGCAATTGATCTGCGTCCGCCAGACGGAATTTAGTGCTTCATTCGGACGACTGCTGAGGAACCTGTTTTTTATCGGACAACGCCCGTCCGCAAGCGCTGATTTTTCCCCGCGGAAGCTTGGTATATCCCGGTTTTTTGGTCTATATCATCTACAACATGCCGGAATATTGCGCATGAGATTTAACCGGGAGATAGAAATGGCAAATATTCTTGCTGTAGACGATTCATCGTCAATGAGACAAATGGTTTCATTCACTTTAAAAGGGGCCGGCCATCAGGTGGTTGAAGCACAGGATGGTCAGGATGCGCTGAATAAGGCCAAAACCCAACAGTTCGATTTGATTATTACCGACGTGAATATGCCGGTAATGGACGGTATAACCTTTATTCGTAATCTGCGCGGCGAGGCCAACTATAAATTCACCCCCATGCTGATGCTGACCACCGAATCATCGACAGATAAAAAAGCCGAGGGTAAGGCGGCAGGGGCGACCGGCTGGATCGTCAAGCCATTCAATCCCGATCAGTTGTTGAATACGGTTAAGAAAGTGCTGGGCTGAGCTGAGAGATCGCTGATGTCGGTTGATATGGAACAGTTTCACCAGGTGTTCTTCGAAGAGAGTTTCGAGGGGCTGGAGGTGATGGAATCCGGGTTGATGGGCCTGGATGCCGGTGCTGATGCCGAAGAAATCAACACCATTTTCCGGGCCGCGCATTCAATCAAGGGCGGTAGCGGTACCTTCGGTTTCAAGGAAATCGCGGGCTTTACTCATATTATGGAAACCCTGCTCGACGAGATGCGTGACGGACGACGTCAGGTTACCCGAGATGCCGTGGACGTGTTGCTGCATTCGGTCGATGTATTGCGCATGATGCTGAACTGCGCGCGTGATAAAACCGATCTGGATCAGCAGCAGATCGACGATCAGATGAAAGCCCTGGAGCAGGTGCTGGGTAGCAGCGCCGAAACCGTCGTGGCCTCTGCAGCGGCTGGAGGTGCGGCCGCTGCAGTGGCAGGCTGGCGCATTCGTTTCGAGCCGGAACAGGGCATGATGAAAACCGGCAATGATCCGGGGCGTATCATCCGTGAGCTGACCGAACTCGGTAGCCTGGAAGTGACCACTCACCTGGGCGGCATGCCCGGATTCGATCAGCTGGATCCGGAGAACTGCTATCTGGCCTGGGATATCGTATTACGGGGCGATATTAAGGAAGACAGTATTAAAGACGTGTTTCTCTGGGTAGAGGATGAATGCAAACTTAGCCTGGAGCCTATGGCGGCGTCGAACGAGTCGCCGGCGGATTCCATTCCCGTAGCACCGGCCAGCACCGATAAACCCAGGCCGAAAGCGAACGAATCGAAAGCATCGGCCAATAGTTCGATTCGCGTCGGCATCGACAAGATCGATGACCTGATCAATATGGTGGGTGAACTGGTGATTACCCAGTCGATGTTGAGCTTGCTCGGTGAAGAGTTCTCGCTGGATAAACTGGAAAAACTACAGGACGGTTTATCCCAACTGGAGCGCCATACCCGGGAGCTGCAGGAAAGCGTGATGAAAATTCGCATGCTGCCGATCAGTTTTTCGTTTAGCCGCTTCCCACGTCTGGTGCGTGACCTCAGCGCTAACCTGGGCAAGAAAATCGATTTGGTGATGAGCGGTGAGAATACCGAGATCGATAAAACGCTGATTGAAAAAATTGGCGACCCGCTGGTGCACCTTGTGCGTAACAGTATCGATCACGGAATCGAAATGCCGAAGGATCGTGTAGCCCAGGGTAAACCGGAGCATGGCACGATCAATCTGAATGCATACCACAAGGGCGGCAATATCGTCATCGAAATTATCGATGACGGTAAGGGTATAGATACCGACGTGATCTTTAACAAGGCTGTCGAAAAAGGCCTGATCGATGACAATGCCAAACTGAGCAAATCGCAAATACTGGATCTGATCTTCCAGCCGGGCTTTTCCACCGCCAAGGAAATATCGGACATTTCAGGTCGAGGTGTCGGTATGGATGTGGTGCGCAAAAATATCCTGAGCCTGGGCGGAGCGGTCGATATTCAGTCCGAGACCGGCCTGGGTAGTACTTTTACTATTCGCCTGCCGTTGACGCTGGCGATTCTCGACGGGCAGACAGTGAGTGTGGGCTCGGAGACTTATATCGTACCTCTGGTGTCTATCGTCGAATCCATTCAGATCCGCTCCGATATGATCAACCGGGTTGCGGGTCGTGGTGAAACCTTCAAGTTGCGCGATGCTTACCTGCCGATCCTGCGCCTGAGTTCGATATTCAATGTCGCTGATGCGCAGGCTGAAAAGCTTGAAGACGGATTACTGGTCGTCGTCGAAGCGGATGGAAAACACTGCGGCCTGTTTGTCGATGATCTGCTTGGTCAGCAACAGGTGGTGATCAAGTCTCTGGAACAGAACTATGAAAGAGTCGATGGTGTGTCCGGTGCAACTATTCTGGGCGATGGCTCGGTGGCGCTGATTCTTGATATACCCGGTCTGTTGCGCATGATCGTCAGACATTAAATACAGGTGCTTCAATGAGTGCGGAACCGATAGCTGAACAGATGGAAGAGGATATACCCGGTCAGGAACGGGATCAGGGAGAAGAATACCTGACCTTTCATCTGGCTGACGAAGAATACGGTGTGGATATTCTGCGAGTACAGGAGATTCGCGGCTGGGAACCGGTGACACGAATTCCGAATTCTCCCGAATACGTTAAAGGTGTGCTGAATCTGCGTGGTTCGATCGTGCCAATCATCGATCTACGCACACGGTTCAACCTGCCACAATCCGAATATACACCGATGACGGTGGTCGTGGTGTTGTCGGTAAAGAGCGAAACCGCCGATCGGGAGCGCATCATGGGCGTGGTAGTGGATGCAATTTCCGATGTGGTCACCGCGAAAATGAGCGAAATTCAGGCGACACCAAAATTTGATATGTCGATCAACATTGACTACATCAGTGGTCTTGCCACGGCGGCTAGCAAGATGATTATGCTGGTCGACGTGGACAAAATGCTCAATATCCAGGACATGACGAGTCAGATCGAATCGGAATAGTGCGTTCCGTTCCCAATCTGACCGATCTCAATTCAATGATTGAATTAGCTGCAGTAGCCGGTACTTCTGCGCAACTGAACTAGACTAATTTGTAATTTAACACTGATTTACTCCCCAAAACCACGGTATTGCAACAGGGTAAAAAGTCATGAGAATCAATGAGCCAGTCACGAATAATGAAGTTCACATGAAGGATGGTGAAATTCTCGTATCGAGAACTAACCTGAAAGGCATCATCACTGAATGTAATGAGAACTTCGTTCGAGTCAGTGGATTCGATCGTAAAGAGCTGTTGGGCAAAAACCATAATATGGTGCGTCATCCGGATATGCCGCCGGCCGCTTTCGAAGATCTCTGGAATACCGTAAAAGAGGGTGAACCCTGGCGTGGCCTGGTCAAAAATCGTTGTAAAAATGGTGACTTCTACTGGGTTGTTGCGAACGTAACTCCGGTAACCGAAAACGGACGGATTGTCGAATACATGTCCATGCGCACCAAGCCGACTCGTGCGCAGATAGCCGAAGCCGAAACCCTGTATGCGCAGCTGAATGCAGGCAAGGCGCCGAGTGTGGGGTTACTTAAACGTTTCAATTTCATCAGCAAGATGAAGGTCTGGCAAAAACTGGCTTTTGCCATGGCTTTACTTGTGGTTGTTGCCCTGCTGGCAACCGCCAGCCTGTTGAACCTGACCAACGACAAAATCGCTTTCGCGGAAAAAGAATTGCTGGGTGTCGAATATATCGACCGGGTTCAGCCGCTGTTGCAGTATTTGCCAGAGCATCGTGGTCTGGCTGCCCAGTTGTTGAATGGCAACCAGGATGTACAGGCATTACTGGCCAGTAAGCGGGACCAGGTCGACAAGAGTATTGCTGATCTTCAAAATCTGGATATTCAGCTGGGTGAACAGTTGAAGACCAGTGAAAAACTGAGACAGATCAAAACCAGCTGGGACAATCTGAAAAATCAGGTCTCCAGTCTGCGTCCCGCGGAAAGTTTTGCTCGCCACTCACAACTGATCGATGATGTTTCTAGCCTGATTCATCAGGCTGGCAACTACTCGAATCTGGTACTTGATCCGAATCTCGACAGCTTTTACCTGATGGATTTGCTAGTGTTCAAGATTTCTGAGGTCCGTGAAACGGTTGCGACCATGCGGGGACTTGGTGCCGGAGCCATTGCCAGTGGCGGTATCAGCCAGCAAGCGGGTGATCGGCTGTTCGAAATGGCAGTGCTTACCCGGGATGCGGAAAAGAAGCTGGTGTCTTCACTGGAAGAAGCCTTTGCGGCCAATAACGATCTGCGGAAACGTATTCCCGTCAATGTAGACAGTCTGAAAACTCGCCTGGACAGTTTCAATGCCCAGGTGGTGGACATCAGCCGTGGAAATCTGCGTGGTTTAAGTTCGACCGATTTCTTCAGTAGGGGCCGCGAGTTGATCGCCGAATACAACAACCTGTATTCGGCGGTGTCACCAGCGCTGGGTGACTTGCTGCAAGACAGGGTTGACGACCTGGCTTCCGAAGAACTATATCTGCTCGCCGAAGTGCTGGTGGTACTGTTTATCGCGCTGCTGGTCGGTTGGTTCGTAGTGCGTGATGTGATGAAGACACTATCGAGTATCCGTGAAGAGTTTGGTTTCCTGGCCGAAGGTGATTACCAACGGAACATTCACTTCCAGCGAAACGATGAGCTGGGCGAAGTATTGAAAGGTCTAAAATCAGCCCAGATCAAGCTGGGTTGCGACGTGAACGATGCGCGTGATTCCGCGAATGCCATGTCCAGAATCAAGGTGGCGCTGGATAATGTCAGCGGTAATGTAATGATGGCTGACACCCGTGGCGAGATCATCTATCTGAATAAGGCGGTTACAGAAATGATGCGCAATGCTCAGAGTGACATTCGTACCGAACTGCCAAACTTTAATGTTGATACCTTGCTGGGTGCCAATATTGATGTGTTCCACAAGAATCCGGATCACCAGCGCAGAATGCTGGAGTCGCTAACAACTGTTCATGAAACACAGATCCTGATTGGTGGGCGTACTTTCGCTTTGACTGCAAATCCGGTTTTGAATGAACAGGGCGAACGTCTGGGTACGGCGGTGGAATGGATCGACCGTACGCTGGAAGTCGCTATCGAAAAGGAAGTGGAAGGCATCGTTATAGCGGCCCAGTCCGGTGATCTGAGTCAGAGCATCAATCTGCAGGGCAAGGACGGATTCTTCCGTACCTTGAGTGAAGGGATCAATCAGCTGATTAGCGTGATTGGTGAAACCTTTGACGATGTCGCTCGAGTGATGACCTCCATGTCGGAAGGTGATTTGACACAGAAAATTACCCGTGAATACGAAGGAACGTATGGCCAGGTGAAAGACAGTATCAATACAACCATCGATCGTCTGGAAGAAGTGGTTGGTAAGATCAGAGAATCAAGCGAGTTCATTCGTAACTCCAGTGAGGAGATTTCTGCAGGTAACAACAATCTTTCTCAACGAGCCGAGGAACAGGCATCCACTCTGGAAGAAACAGCATCCAGTATGGAAGAGCTGACCAGTACCGTGAAGAATAATGCGGATAACGCCCAACAGGCGAACCAGCTGGCTGGTGGTGCACGCGACCTGGCCGAGAAAGGCGGTAAGGTGGTCGAAGAAGCGGTGACTGCAATGCAGGAGATAACATCGTCCAGCAACAAGATCGCGGACATCATCAGTGTGATTGACGAGATTGCTTTCCAGACCAATCTGCTGGCGCTTAACGCATCGGTTGAAGCGGCTCGAGCCGGCGAACAGGGCCGTGGCTTCGCAGTAGTCGCTACAGAAGTACGTAACCTCGCACAGCGTAGCGCAACCGCGGCGAAGGAAATCAAGGACCTGATTACCGACAGCGTCGATAAGGTCAACAGCGGTAGTAGCCTGGTCAATGAGTCCGGGGAAACACTCAAGGAAATTGTCGACGGCGTCAAGAAAGTCGGTGACATCATTTCTGAGATCGCTGCGGCGTCACAGGAACAGGCGGCTGGCATCGAACAGGTCAATAAAGCTGTTGTACAGATGGACGAGATTACACAACAGAATGCCGCGCTTGCCGAAGAAGCTTCAGCTTCCAGTGAGGCATCCCTGCATCGCGCAACTGAGATGAATTCCATGGTTGGCTTCTTCAAAGTTTCGAATTCGTTTGTGAGCGACAGTCCGAACCAGTTCTCGGCACCGGCGCCTTCAGCGCCCAAGCCGAGGCAGGAGGCACCCAGCGCGGGCCGCAGCAGTCAGGTTTCGTCCAGTGTCAGCGGTGGTCCGCGTGCGGAACTCGATGATGATGAATGGGAAGAATTCTAGGCCGAATGGTTTTGTTAATCTGATTTCATTCAGGATTATGACGTGCGTATCAATGAACCCGTAACATCGATAGAGCATGAATTAGGCGAAGATACGATTATCGTATCCAGGACTAATCTGAAAGGCATAATTACCTACACGAACTCGGCATTTGTCGAGATTAGCGGGTTTAGCGAACATGAACTGCTGGGTAACAATCATAACCTGGTCAGGCATCCGGATATGCCGCCCGAGGCGTTTGAGGATCTATGGACCGATCTGAAGCAGGGCAGGCCCTGGACGGGCATCGTCAAAAACCGGTGTAAAAATGGTGATTTCTACTGGGTTGAAGCGAATGTTTCTCCCGTGTTTCGCAATGGTCAGATTGTTGAATATCTGTCGGTAAGAGCCAGGCCCAATAAGCAGCAGGTCGCAGCGGCCGAGCAGCTTTACCAGGAAATCAATGCCGGTAAGGTAAAGCTGGGTAAAGTAGCCTGGTATAAAAAACCATATGTCTGGCTGAGCAGACAGTCTTTAAAGGTTCGGATGCTACTGTCACAGTCGGTGTTCGTTGCAATCATAATTGCTTCTATTGTGATTGGTGGTAACCCCGAACTTAAGCTTCTTCACGATCTTATGCTGGGCGTACTGGCCGTGCTGATGGCGTCGTTCATGATCTGGTTTTCCATTGATTTTATGAAGCCCCTGAACCGGGTGATGGAAGTTATGGGTAAAATTCGCGATAACAATTATCGCGATCAGGTGGATATCAAACGCGAAGATGAGATTGGCCGCCTGTGTCAGGAATTGAAGATGATGCAGACTAATATGTGGAATCATCTGTCAGAGACCAAGGAAAAAGCGGACGAAGGTCAACGCATCAAACAGGCGCTGGATAATGTGTCTGCGAACGTCATGGTGGCGGACGCCAACAACGATATCATCTATGTGAACAGTTCATTGCTTAAGATGTTCGAAAACGCCGAACAGGACATTCGCAAAGATCTCCCGGAATTCAGCGCCGACAAGTTGCTGGGTTCGAATATCGATCGTTATCATAAACAGCCGGAACAGCAGAAATCGATTGTTGGCGGGTTAAAAGATACGCATAAAGCGAACTTGATGATAGGCGGCCGATCCATGGAGTTTACCGCCAACCCGGTTATCAATGCCGCCGGTGAACGCCTCGGCACTGTTGTCGAGTGGCAGGACAGGACGAATGAAGTCGCTGTCGAGAAAGAGATTGATAGCATCGTTGCCGCTGCACAGCAGGGTGATCTCCAGCGGCGCATCGATCTGGAAGGTAAAAGCGGCTTCTTCTATCAGCTCGGTGGGCGTATCAATTTGCTGATCCAGGTTATCGAAGAAAGCTTTGACGATATGGCTCGCGTCATGGGCGCCCTGTCCACTGGCGACTTAACTCAGCAAATTAATGAAATAAAAGGATCCGGCGGGGAATTAAATAACCGAGTTCAAGCCACTCAGGCAGACTTAGTCGATAGTCGACAGCAACATCAGCAATTGATACAACAGCATCAGCAATTAGATCAACAACACCAGATTGTCACCCGTGAACGGGATCAGGCCCGGGATCTGGTGAATCAAATGATGGCTTCGCGTTCATGGCGATTAACCCGGCCACTGCGGGGTGTGGCTCGGTTAGCACGGCGTGTTAAAAAC
>CBDULQ010000029.1:0-21497 GCA_965368115.1 uncultured Gammaproteobacteria bacterium
GACCAGTACAACCGATCCGGCCTTTGCCGAACTGGCCGACCTGGGCCTGCGTGATGGCCAGTGGTTGCTGCAACAGGACCCGAACAGCTGGACCTTGCAGATCCTCGGCGCCCGCGAACCGGACACCCTGGTTAAATTTGCCCGCCAGCACCAACTGGGTAGCGATACGGCCTGGTATGTCACCGACCTCAAGGGCAAGCCCTGGTATGTGCTGGTTCACCGCAGCTACAGCCAGCGCGATGTGGCGCGCCAGGCCATCAACCAGCTGCCGGCCACGCTGAAAAAGGCCCGCCCCTGGGCGAAAAGCATGGCCTCGGTGCAAAAAGCCATTAAAAAATAACCCTTTTCTGATAGACCGGTCCGTGGTCTACTTGAACCAGGGCGCCCGGTCGGGCGCTTCTTAATCACGATTAGCGATTTGATCCCGCTCACATAGAACGGTAAAATCTCATCCCTTTTGCCGTCGTCGGCCCGGCCGACTGACCTGGATTTAATCTTACGGTACGTAATATGAGTAACAGAATTCCAACTTCTGGATTGTACGATTCGGCTTTCGAAAGAGACTCCTGTGGGTTCGGCCTGATCGCGCAGATGGACAACCAACCCAGCCACTGGCTGGTGAAGACCGCCATCCACGCCCTGGCCCGCCTGACTCACCGTGGCGCGGTTGCGGCCGACGGCAAGAGTGGCGACGGTTGTGGTCTGCTGCTGAAAAAACCGGATACCTTCCTGCGTACCGTAGCCGCGGAATGCGGCGTCGAACTGGCCGACATCTACGGCTGTGGCATGGTCTTCCTGAACCAGGAAGAGCACCTGGCCAAAGCCGCCCAGGCCGAACTCGAACAGCAGCTGACCGAACTTGGCCTGGCCATTGCCGGCTGGCGTTCAGTACCGATCAACCCGGACGCCTGCGGTGAAGAATCCCTGCGCACCCTGCCGCGTATCCTGCAGGTTTTCGTCAATGCCGCCGAAGGCATGGACCAGGACACCCTGGAACGCAAGCTGTATGTGGCGCGCCGGCGCACCGAAATGGCCATCGAGCCGAACGATCCCATGTTCTACATCCCCAGCCTGTCGACCCGGGTGATGTCCTACAAAGGGCTGGTGATGCCGGAAAACCTGCCGGTGTTTTACCAGGACCTGAACAACGAAGAACTGATGTCTTCGCTGTGCGTGTTCCACCAGCGCTTCTCCACCAACACCTGGCCCCAGTGGCGCCTGGCACAGCCGTTCCGCTATCTGGCCCACAATGGCGAAATCAATACCATCCAGGGGAACCGCAACTGGGCAAAAGCCCGTGCCTTCAAGTTCCACAGCGAGCAACTGCCGGAACTGGATACCCTGCGTCCGCTGGTCAATATGTCCGGCTCCGACTCCAGTTCCATGGACAACATGCTGGAAGCCCTGATCGCCGGTGGTGTCAGCGTATTCCGCGCCATGCGCCTGCTGGTCCCCCCCGCCTGGCAGAACGTCGAGCACATGGACCCGGATCTGCGCGCGTTTTACGAATTCAACTCCATGCACATGGAACCCTGGGACGGCCCGGCCGGTATCGTGCTCACCGACGGCCGCCATGCCTGCTGTGCCATGGACCGCAACGGCCTGCGCCCGGCGCGCTATGTGATAACAAAAGACCGTCACATCACCCTGGCCTCAGAGATCGGTGTTTATAATTACAACCCGGAAGACGTGGTCACCAAGGGCCGTCTCAAGCCGGGCGAAATGATTGCCGCCGACACCGAAACCGGCGAATTGCTGATGCCCATCGACATCGACAACCGACTCAAATCCGCCCAGCCTTACCGCAAGTGGATGAGTGACGCGGTCGGTCATCTGCACTCCGCCTTCGAAGGCGAGCCGCTGACCACTCAACCGATGGAACAGAAGCAGCTGGAAACCTACGAGAAGCAGTTCCTGGTCAGTTTCGAAGAGCGTGACCAGGTGATTCGTGTGCTGGCCGAAGCCGGCCAGGAAGCGGTGGGCTCCATGGGCGACGACACACCATTCCCGGTGCTGTCCACTCAGCAACGCTCTTTATATGATTATTTCCGCCAGCAGTTCGCCCAGGTCACCAACCCGCCCATCGACCCGATTCGTGAAGCGGTGGTCATGTCACTGGAAACCTGTCTCGGTAAAGAACGTAACCTGTTCATCGAGACCCACGACCATGCCAATCGCTGGATTCTGAATTCGCCGGTCATTTCCGAAGGCAAGTTCCGTTCACTGATGAGCCTGGACGATCCGAACTACGCTCAGCAGGTCATCGACCTGTGCTTCGACGCCGGCACCGATCTGGAAACCGCACTGAACAGTGTCTGTGATCAGGCCAGTGCAGCCGCCGCCAGCGGCAAGGTGGTTGTGGTGCTCTCCGACCGCAACATCGGCCCCGACAAACTGATGGTTCATGCGCTGCTCGCCACCGGTGCCGTGCATCATCGTCTGATCCAGGATGGCCTGCGCTGCGACGTCAACCTGATTGTCGAAACCGGTACCGCACGTGACCCGCATCATTTCGCCGTGTTGATCGGTTACGGTGCCACCGCGATTTATCCTTACCTGGCCTACGAAGTACTCAACGATCTGGTACGCACCCACGAAATCGACAGCACCGATACCGAGGAACTGGGTATCAAATACCGCAAGGGCATCAGCAAAGGCCTGTTCAAGATCACCTCGAAAATGGGCATCTCCACCATCGCCAGTTACCGCGGTGCCCAGCTGTATGAAATCGTCGGCCTGCACGACGACGTGGTCGAGATGTGTTTTACCGGCACCACCAGTCGTATCCAGGGCACCGGTTTCGAGGAAATCGAGACGGACACCCGCGCACTGACCAAATTCGCGTTCAACAAGCGCAAGGAACCGATTCAGGGCGGCCTGCTGAAATTCATCTACGGTGGCGAATATCATGCCTACAACCCGGATGTCATCAACTCGCTGCACACCGCCGTGCGTTCCGGCAAATACGAAGACTATCTGGTTTACGCCAACCATGTGAACCATCGCAAGCCCACCGTGCTGCGCGACATGTTCAAACTGAAATCCGATGTGCAGAGCATCGACATCAGTGAAGTGGAAGCAGCGGAAAACATTTACAGGCGTTTCGATTCCGCCGCCATGTCACTGGGTGCGTTATCGCCGGAAGCCCACGAAGCACTGGCGATGGCCATGAACCGTCTCGGCGGTCGCTCCAATTCCGGTGAGGGCGGTGAAGCGGTGGAACGTTACGGCACCGAGAAAATGTCGAAGATCAAACAGATCGCCTCCGGTCGTTTCGGTGTCACACCTCATTACCTGGTGAATGCGGAAGTGCTGCAGATCAAGATCGCTCAGGGCGCCAAGCCGGGTGAAGGTGGTCAGCTGCCGGGCCACAAGGTCAACGACATGATCGCCAGTCTGCGTTTTTCCGTGCCCGGTGTGGCGCTGATTTCACCGCCACCGCACCACGACATCTATTCCATCGAAGACCTTGCGCAGCTGATCTTCGACCTCAAGCAGGTCAACCCGAACGCACTGGTTTCGGTGAAACTGGTGGCGGAAGCCGGTGTCGGCACCATTGCCGCCGGTGTAGCGAAAGCATATGCCGACCTGATTACCATTTCCGGTTACGACGGCGGTACCGGCGCCAGCCCGCTGACCTCGGTGCGTTATGCCGGCTCCCCCTGGGAACTGGGCCTGACCGAAACCCACCAGACCCTGCGCGCCAACGATCTGCGCGACAAGGTGCGTCTGCAAACTGACGGCGGTTTGAAAACCGGTCTGGATGTCATCAAGGCCGCCATCCTGGGTGCGGAAAGCTTCGGCTTCGGTACCGGCCCGATGGTGGCACTGGGTTGTAAGTATCTGCGCATCTGTCACCTCAACAATTGCGCCACCGGTGTCGCCACCCAGCACAAGGTGCTGCGTATGGAACACTTCATCGGCGAAGCGGAAATGGTGATGAACTACTTCAAGTTCATCGGCCAGGAAATTCGCGAATGGATGGCCAAACTGGGTGTGCGCCAGATGTCCGATCTGATCGGTCGCACCGACCTGCTGGAAGTCCTGCCCGGCGAAACCGCCAAACAGAGCAAGCTGGACCTGAGCCAGATTCTGTCCGACGGCGGTATTCCTGCCGACAAACCGCGCTTCTGTGTCGAGCCGCATAACGCACCGTTCGACAAGGGCGAACTCGCCGAGCAAATGGTTAAAGACGCACTGCCCGCCATCGAAAGCAAATCCGGTGGCGAATACAGTTACGACGTACGCAACATTCATCGTTCTATTGGCGCACGCCTGTCCGGTGAAATCGCCAAGCGTCACGGCAACCAGGGTATGGCGGATCATCCGATCACCGTCAAACTGAAAGGTACCTGCGGACAGAGTTTCGGTGTGTGGAACGCCGGCGGTCTAAACATGTATCTGGAAGGCGATGCCAACGACTATGTGTGCAAAGGTATGACCGGCGGCAAGATCGTCATCACGCCGCCACAGGACAGCGCGTTCAAATCCAACGAAGCCACCATCATCGGCAACACCTGCCTGTATGGTGCAACCGGTGGCCAGCTCTACGCATCCGGTCTGGCCGGCGAACGTTTCGGCGTGCGTAACTCCGGTGCGAAAGCCGTGGTTGAAGGCATCGGCGATCACGGTTGTGAATACATGACCGGAGGCGTGATTACCGTACTGGGTAAAACCGGTATCAACTTCGGTGCCGGTATGACTGGCGGCTTCGCTTTCGTACTCGACGAAGAAGGCCGTTTTGTCGATCGTTACAACCACGAACTGCTGGATATCCACCGCCTGAATACTGAAGATATGCAACAGCATAAAAAATATCTGAAGAGCATTATTCAGGACTATGTCGATGAAACCGGCAGCGAATGGGGTCAGAAGATCCTCAATGAATTCAGCGAATTCATCTACAAGTTCTGGCTGGTTAAACCCAAGGCGTCCAGCATGGAATCGCTGCTCGACACGCTCACTGTTGCAGCGGCCTGATCCACTGTTACCATGCGCCAGCTAAACACTCAGATGACGAAACAGCCATCCGGGTGTCTAGCTGCGCATTGTTAACACGCGTTTCGCGAAACCCCGGACATGGCCGGCCGCATTCCCCAGCAGTTCATCGATGAATTACTGAATCGCGCCGACATCGTCGACGTCATCGACTCCCGTGTCGCGCTGAAAAAAAAGGGCAAGGAATACGTCGCCTGCTGTCCTTTTCATAATGAAAAATCCCCGTCCTTTACCGTTAGCCAGCAAAAACAGTTCTATCACTGTTTCGGCTGTGGTGCGCACGGTACAGCACTGGGCTTTATCATGGAATACGATCGACTGGATTTTGTCGATGCCGTTGAAGCGCTCGCCGCCGAATATCATCTGGATGTACCTCGCGAAGGCGGCGGTGGTGCGCCACGCCAACAGGACAACAAGCAGCAACTGTACGACATCCTTGCCAAAGCCAACCAGCTCTACGCCCTGCAACTGAAACAGTCGCAACGTGCAATCGATTATCTGAAACAACGCGGCCTGAGCGGCGAAGTGGCGAAAGCCTTCAGTCTGGGTTATGTACCCGAAGGCTGGGACTTTATTTACAAACAGCTCGGCACCTCGGCGGAATCGATACAGGCTCTGAACAAGGCCGGCCTGCTGATCGAAAAAGACGGCGGCAAGTACTATGATCGGTTTCGCGATCGCATCATGTTTCCGATTCGCGACCGGCGTGGTCGCATCATTGGTTTCGGCGGTCGCATACTCGACCAGGGCGAACCCAAATACCTGAACTCGCCGGAAACACCGGTGTTTCATAAAGGCCAGGAACTGTACGGTATATTCGAAGCCCGCCAGGCGGTGCGCGATTTGCAACGCATCGTGATCGTCGAAGGTTATATGGATGTCGTTGCGCTGGCCCAGCATGGTATCCCTTACGCCGTCGCCACCCTGGGTACGGCCACCTCGCAGGAACAGATTTCCCGACTGTTCCGCATCGTACCGGAACTGATTTTCTGTTTTGACGGCGATCGAGCCGGACGCCAGGCCGCATGGCGCGCTCTGGAAAACGCTCTGCCGGTATTACGCGACGGTGTACAGGCGCGTTTTCTATTCCTGCCCGAAGGCGAAGACCCGGATAGCCTGGTACGCCGAGAAGGTCAGCAGGCGTTTGAACAACGACTCAGTCAGGCCACGCCGCTGTCTGACTTCATGCTGGAACAACTGGCCGAGCAGGTCGACATGAGTTCGCCGGACGGTCGAGCCCGCCTGTTCGAAATGGCGCGACCGTTGATTGGCCGGCTACAGGACGGGGTGTTCCGCGATCTGATGCTGCAGCAGCTGGAACAACGTGTCGGTATGGCGAAATCGGTTCTCGAACAACACATACCGGAGCTGGAACAACCGACGCATCAGGCCGTCCGCCAGCGCGCGGACCATCCACACCAGATCAAGATCACCCCACAACGCCAGGCGATCGCCCTGTTACTGCAGTATCCGCAGCTAGCCGAAACAACTCAGATACCCGAAGCATTGCAACATGCCGATCTTCCGGGTATCCCGCTGCTCCTTCAGCTGCATCGGGTGATTCTGGACAGCGGCAGCCGATCACCCTCGGCTCTGCTGGAACGCTGGCGCGACACGCCGGAACAGGACATCCTCAACAAGCTCATCCAGCTGGAGATTGCCGATAGCGACAAACCGGAGCAATGCAGCATCCTGTTTAACGACGCACTGCGCCAGCTACTACGCCAGCATCGTGATCGGCGCCACGACCAACTACTGGAAAAAAGTCGGCAGCAACCCCTGTCTGACGAGGAAAAACAGGAACTTAAAGCACTTCTTCAACGTGACTGATCAGCCCTGCCAGCCGGCTGTAGTCGAGTCCGGAATAGCCATGGAGGGCGATTTAGTCTATAATCTGTCCCGCACTGAGGAGCGCTGCAGCAGTTCCCACTGTCAGGCTCGGTGTATCAACAAACAACGGCGCTCATTAATTTAGTAAGCAAGCTAAACAATGAGCGTTGATCGACCTGGCCCAGGCCAGGCACTCTGATCTCCTCTCTTATCAGCTACCTGAATACTATCGACATAATACCGGTAACACGGATTACAGCGAGGAACCACGACTATGTCTAATTACCTGTTTACTTCCGAATCAGTTTCTGAAGGCCATCCCGATAAGGTTGCCGACCAGATTTCGGATGCGGTTCTCGACGCCATTTTCGAGCAGGACACCCGGGCTCGCGTTGCCTGCGAAACACTGGTTAACACCGGTATGGTTATTCTGTCTGGCGAGATCACAACTTCCGCCTGGGTGGATATGCAGGACATCGTCCGCCGTACAGTTAAAGAAATTGGTTACAACAGCTCAGAAATGGGTTTCGACTGGGAGTCCTGCGCGGTACTGACTTCCATCGACAAACAGTCCGCCGATATTGCCATGGGCGTTGACGAATTCGAAGATCACGAACAGGGTGCAGGCGACCAGGGTCTGATGTTCGGTTATGCCAGCAACGAAACCGACGTGCTGATGCCGGCGCCGATCACCTATGCCCATCGTCTGGTCAAGCGCCAGGCGGAAGTACGCAAGAACGGCACCCTGCCCTGGCTACGTCCGGATGCCAAGAGCCAGGTCACCTTCCGCTACGAAAACGGCCAGCCGGTCGGTATCGAAGCGGTAGTACTGTCCACGCAGCACAACCCGGACATCGATAACAAAGCCATTCGCGAAGCGGTTATGGATGAAATCATCAAACCGGTTCTACCAAACGAATGGATGAACAAAGACACCCAATTCTTCATCAACCCAACAGGTAAGTTCGTCATCGGTGGTCCGGTCGGCGACTGCGGTCTGACCGGTCGTAAAATTATCGTTGATACCTACGGCGGCATGGCCCGTCACGGTGGTGGCGCATTCTCCGGCAAGGACCCCTCCAAGGTCGACCGTTCTGCGGCTTATGCAGGTCGCTATGTGGCCAAGAACATCGTCGCTGCAGGCCTGGCCGACAAATGCGAGATCCAGGTGTCTTATGCAATCGGTGTTGCCGAGCCGACATCCATTTCAGTACAGACCTTCGGCACCGGCAAGATCGACGACGAGCGTATTGTCGAACTGGTTCGCGAACATTTCGATCTGCGCCCGAAAGGCCTGATCACCATGCTCGACCTGTTGCGCCCGATCTATGGTCCTACGGCGGCTTATGGTCACTTCGGACGCGAAGAACCCGAGTTCACCTGGGAAAAAACCGACAAAGCGGACGCACTGAAGGACGCCGCCGGTCTATAGTCCTTTGCACAAGCAATTTTCTGAGGGGCGCTGCAGCGGCCATGTTCAACATGGTGCCGTCAGGCTCAGAGGTAACAACGGCGCTCATTTCTTAAATAACTTTGATTACTTAGGAGATGACCAATGAACGCAGAGTTCACTGATTACAAAGTCGCCGATATCGCACTGGCTGACTGGGGGCGCAAGGAAATCGCCATCGCTGAAACAGAAATGCCCGGCCTGATGGCGCTGCGCGAAGAATACGGTTCCGAGCAACCGCTGAAAGGCGCGCGCATCACCGGCAGTCTGCATATGACCATCCAGACTGCAGTACTGATCGAAACACTGGTTGCCCTGGGCGCCGAAGTGCGTTGGGCGTCCTGCAACATCTTTTCTACGCAGGATCAGGCTGCCGCTGCTATTGCGGCTGCCGGCATTCCGGTTTATGCCTGGAAAGGTGAGACCATCGAAGAGTACTGGTGGTGTACCGAACAGGCACTGACCTGGCCCGGCGGTCAACTGCCCAATATGATACTGGACGATGGCGGCGACGCCACTCTGCTGGTACACAAGGGTGCAGAATACGAAAAAGCCGGTGCCGTTCCCGACGCCAAGGCAGATGATAATGAAGAATGGAAAGCCATTGTCGGTCTGCTCAAGCGCACTATCAGCGCAGGTTCCAGCAAATGGACCGATATCGCCAACAGCGTTAAGGGTGTAACCGAAGAAACCACAACCGGTGTTCATCGTCTGTACCAGATGCAGAAAACCGGCGAGCTGATGTTCCCGGCCATGAACGTCAACGACTCAGTCACCAAATCCAAGTTCGATAACCTGTATGGCTGCCGTGAATCCCTGCTTGACGGTATCAAGCGCGCAACCGACGTGATGGTAGCCGGCAAGATCTGTGTCGTACTGGGTTACGGTGATGTGGGTAAAGGCTGTGCCCAGGCTTTCCGTGGCATGGGCGCGACCGTATGGGTTACTGAAATCGATCCGATCTGTGCACTGCAGGCGGCGATGGAAGGTTACCGTGTTGTCGACATGAATGATGCTGCCAAGTTAGGCGATATCTTTGTGACCACCACTGGCAACGTCAACGTTATCGATCACGACCATATGGCTGCCATGAAAGACCAGGCCATCGTCTGTAACATCGGCCACTTCGATTCCGAAATCAATATCGCTTCACTGGAACAATATCAGTGGGAAGAAATCAAGCCCCAGGTCGATCACGTCATCTTCCCGGATGGCAAACGCATCATCATCCTGGCCAAGGGCCGACTGGTGAACCTGGGTTGTGCAACCGGCCATCCCAGCTTCGTAATGTCAGCCTCTTTCACCAACCAGGTGATGGCACAAATCGAGTTCTTCCTGAATGCAGAGCAGTATGAAAACAAGGTATACATTCTGCCCAAGCTGCTTGATGAAAAAGTCGCTCGCCTGCACTTGAAGAAAATCGGTGCCGATCTGACCGAGCTGTCACAGGATCAGGCCGATTATATTAACGTACCGGTCGATGGCCCCTACAAGCCTGACCACTATCGTTACTAATCACTTCTTGAGTAGTACCACTGGGCCGACATTATGTCGGCCCAGTGCGTCTTAATTGCAGAGGCACATGAATCATGAACGCTGACAGCAAATCAGAGCCCTCTTTCAGTTGCGAGTTTTTTCCACCCAAGACCGAACAGGGCATGGAAAAACTTCAGAACACCAGCGTCACCTTAAAAGAAAGCATTAACCCGGAATTTTTCTCGGTTACTTTCGGCGCAGGCGGCTCGACTCGTGACCGAACATTTGAAACCGTCAGGCAGATCAACAGTATCGCCGGCACCGACGTGGCGCCGCACCTGTCGTGCATCGGCTCGACGCGCGAACAGATTACCGAAATCCTGAACAGTTATCGCGAACAGGGCATCACGCGTATCGTCGCCTTACGCGGCGATATTCCGTCCGGCTCGGTGGCCCGGGGCGATTTCAATTACGCCAACGAACTGGTCAGTTTTATTCGCGAAAATTTCGATGATACATTTACGCTGGAAGTGGCGGCCTATCCGGAGTTTCATCCCCAGGCCGAATCCGCCAGCAGTGATCTGGCTAATTTCAAACGCAAGGTCGATGCCGGAGCTAACCAGGCGATCACCCAGTATTTCTTTAATTGCGACGCCTATTTCAGATTCGTTGAAAGTTGTGAAAAGCTGGACATCGGCATCCCGATTGTACCGGGCATTATGCCAATCACTAATTTCACCAATCTGGCCCGGTTTTCCGATGCTTGTGGTGCGGAAATTCCACGCTGGTTGCGCAAACGCCTGCAGGCTTATGGCGATGACGTCGACTCTATCAAGGCCTTCGGCCTGGATGTGGTTGCCGAAATGTGTCAACGCCTGCTGGACCAGGGTGCACCCGGCCTGCATTTCTATACCATGAATCAGTCTGAAGCCACTCTGGGAATCTGGAATCGACTCTCGCTTTAAGACCCGAGCCTCGGTCGGGGTCGACGTCGACCGAGGTTCACCTTTATAGTCTGTTTAATCACTGCAGCAGCCTGACCAGTATGAGAATACCGCGCATTTTCCAGGATCAAAGCCTGTCGCCAGGTCAACGTATCCAGCTCGAACAGTCTGCTGCCCACCATCTCTGCAGAGTACTGCGCTCACGTAACGACGACCCCATTATCCTGTTTAACGGCCAGGGCGGCGAATATCATTGTCGGCTACAGATCGACGGCAAACAGGTATTTGCCGAAGTACAGTCCTTCGATGCTGTCGATCGCGAATCCAGCCTGGAAATTACTTTACTGCAGGGCATATCGAAAGGCGACCGTATGGATTTCAGTATTCAGAAAGCGGTCGAGCTGGGTGTCACCCGGATCATACCGGTCATCTGTCAACGCACGGTGGTTAACCTGAAACAGGATCGTGCCGATCGCAAGCTCCAGCACTGGCACGGGGTCATCATCAATGCATGCGAACAGTCCGGACGCACCCTTGTTCCCGAACTTTCTAAAATCAGCAAACTGGATACCATTCTCAAGCATGCCATCGAAGGTGAAAGTCTGGTACTGGACCCACAGGCCGATTTACGTATTCAACAACTGGATGCAGAAAAACGCCGATTAACTTTATTGATTGGACCTGAAGGCGGTCTGAGCGATGAAGAAATCGAGTACAGTCTGCAACAGGGCTTCAAGGGAATCAGGCTGGGACCAAGAATATTGCGCACAGAGACTGCCGGACTAGCCGCCATAGCCGCACTTCAATCTCATTACGGGGATTTTTAAGTGACGCGAAACAGTCCGAGACAGGTATCGGACCACCACCTCAGGTCATGATTTGCCTGATGTGTTGCTCAAGGCGATTCAAATCCAGAATACTGGCCGTCTCACCTTTCGCAATGACTTTCTGCTCAATAGCGGGATGATGGATATCTTCCTTGTTTTCCAGCACGTCAGTTTCGAATAAATTCAAAATCTGTGGCGCACCCTGAACCAGGAAAGACATGAATGGAAAACTTTTATCACCGCCGATGGCATAGACCACAGCGGCTTTCACATTCCCGGTCGCCAGGCTGGGCATACGCACACCACCCATGGACTCAAATGATACTAACGGTACGGAATTGCCCCGCCAGTCCAGATAACCCAGCATCCAGTCCGGCTTGTTGGCTACGTTGATAATATTGCGAATCGGAACGATCTCAGCGATGGCAGCATTCGGCAAAATGATGCGGTCTTCGTTAACCGTCAGCAATACGCATTTTATCTGTTCTTCAGCCTGCGCCATGTCATTAACCCAGCAGTTCGTTAATATTCTGCATTAATTCTTCTTCCTGGTACGGTTTGCCCAGGTATTTGTTGACACCGATTTCCATTGCCTTGTCACGGTGCTTGGATCCGGTTCGTGAAGTGATCATGATAATCGGCAGGTCTTTGAGACGGTCATCGTTACGCACATGACTGGCCACTTCGTAACCGTCCATTCGAGGCATCTCGATATCAAGCAACATGATATCCGGCTTGATGTCCTGCAACTGCGAAACGGCGTCGACACCATCTTTAGCGGTCACTACCTGCATATTGTGACGAGCCAGCATCCGTTCTGTAACCTTACGAATGGTAATCGAATCATCGACCACCATGACGATAGGCTCATGATACTCATCGGCTGTTACAGTGACTTCGGGCTGGATTTCCTGTTGTTCTTCTTCCTGTGCCTGTACATGGAACAGGGAATCACCCAGCACCAGTGAATTCATATCCAGGATCAATACAACTCGACCATCACCGAGTATTGTTGCACCGGAAATACCTCTTACACTGCTAATTTGGGGACCAACCGGTTTAACTACAATTTCACGACGACCGAGCAACTCATCGACGTGAATGGCGACGCGTTGATCGCCAACATGGGCAAGTAATACGGGGAACAGCTGACCGCTTCGGGAGTAATCAGGTTGCTGGCCAGTGAGGATATATCCCAGATGGCGCAAGTCATACTGAGTCCCGGCAAATTCGTATGTGCTATCACCACTATCGTAGAACGACTGAAGTTCAATGCCGGACAGACGGACAACACCTTCAATACTGTTCAGAGGTACTGCATAGACTTCATCACCTGCATTAACCAGTAGCGCATGATTAATGGCCAGAGTCAGCGGTAAACGAATGGTAAAGGTCGTACCTTTACCCTGAATGGTATCGATCTCCAGTACGCCGCCGAGCTGTTTGATCTCGCTGTCGACAACATCCATGCCTACGCCGCGACCGGAAATCTGGGTCACCTTCTCGGCAGTACTAAAACCGGGCTGCATGATGAACTGAAGTATATCGTGATCGCTAAGCTTGCTATCTGCACTAAGCAAACCACGCTCCGTGGCACGCTTGCGAACCGCATTAACATCGATACCACGACCATCATCGATAACTTTGATGACCACATCGCCACCTTCACGATCGACAATAATCTTGATAGTACCGGTTTCCGGTTTGCTCTTGGATGCACGATCGCGCGGTGTCTCGATACCGTGCGACACGGCATTCCGCAACATATGCTCAAGCGGCGCGACGATTCTATCAAGCACTGTACGGTCGACTTCAGACGTCTCACCGACAATATCCAGTTCTACATCTTTATCCAGCTCACGTGCGGTCTGTCTTACGATACGACGCAGACGAGATGCAAGCCCGCCAAAGTGAACCATGCGAGTACGCATCAGACCTTCCTGAAGATCTGAACTTACCCGAGACTCCTGCAGAAGCAATGTTTCAGCATCTCGTACACCATCATTAAGAATATCCTTGATACTCTCAATATCGCCTACGGTTTCCTGCAGACTTCGGGAAATCTGCTGCATGGTAGAGAAGCGGTCCATTTCCAGAGGATCGAAATCCTCGTCATACTGATCATTCTCTTTCTCGTAGCGCGAAAGAATCTGCGCCTCGGTTTCGATCGACAATTTACGCAACTGCTCGCGAAGACGGATAACAGTCTGCTCCATCTCGTTGAGGTTGAATGAGAAATTGGTTATTTGTTGACCCATGCGCGCATGGTAGACACTCACCTCACCTGCGTGATTAACCAGATCATTCAAAAGATCGGAACGAACACGGACCTGTTCATGAGCGATGGTAGACTTATGTTCATCCGCCGCTTCAGCAGGGCGCGCTTTTTCTTTGGGAAGTGTCAGAGCGGATTTTTCCGGCTCCGGTTCTGATTGCGGCCCGGGCTCGACTACAGGAGCCGCCGTAATTTCTTCAGAATCAGCATCCGGTTGCAGCATTTGCAGGTCGGACTCACTGATTTCAAATGAGTCCTCCTCGCCAAAACTGATTTCCTGTCCAGCATCATTCTGGTCGTTATTATCCGCCAACGGAGTTTCATCGAACTCTATACTGATTTCTTCCGACTCTGCAGGCAGGTCGTCAGGCTCTTCTTCAAATTCGATGGAAGTTATCTCATCCAATGAAACTTCCTGCTCGCTTTCCTCGCGAGCAGTTACCGCTGACGGCTCAGACTTTTTTACATCAACGGATTCTCCTCGCCGCATTGCTTCAATAGCTGCGATCATCCTTTCTTCGGAGGAGATAGGTTCACGAGTTTTTACCTTCGACAACATGTCTGACAGTCTATCCATGGCATCATGGAGAATGTACGACATGTCTTTGGTAAAACTAATCTGACCTTCATTAACCGATATAATCAGTGATTCTAGCGCATGCGTGAGGTTACCAATGGGCGTCAAATCCGCCATTCTCGCACCACCCTTAAGTGTGTGCAGTTGTCGCTGCAGATCGTGAACACTTTCTTCGTCTGCATTGTTATTATTCCAGCGCTGCAGACTATTTTCACAGCCATCCAGCAATTCTTCCGCTTCCTCGAGGAAAATATCAACCAGCTCCTCGTCGACTTCGCTGTAAGACACCAGGGATTCTTCGGTCGCTTCGGGTAAATGAACCTCATCAGCGGGCTCTTCAGGAACCGGTTCTTCAATCGTCATTTCGACATCGGGAGCGGCAACCGGCTGCTCAACAAAGTTAGCTGACAGTTCACGAATTCTTGCCAGCAAGGCCTGATCCGAGTCCAGTTTCTGAGAGGGGTCCTGAAGGCTTTCCAGCATCTCGGAAACTTTTCGACTTACATCGTCAATCAACTGTACGCCGTCTGCATCTATCGATGCATCATCCCTCGCCTGGTATAAATGCACGTATTTCTCAAGGTCACCACAGAGCTCGGCAATCTCGCCGACTTCAGCCGTTCTGGCACTACCGAACAATGTGTGTAATGCACGGGTGAGACTCGCATCCGCTGACAGTGGCTGCTGTCCCTGGTAATGCTCGTCGAGCATACGGCGAATTTCTGCCAGGTGGCTTTCCGATTCATTTCTGAAAATCTTGAACAGGACCGGGTCCATGTGGATTTGCATGGAATCGTCCACCAGGTCGATTTCGGGTTCCTCGATCGATTCCGGGGCGGACTCGGGCTCAGCCTCACCGAAAGACAGTTCAAGGTCATCCTCGTCCGTCTCCTGCGGGGATATTGCCAGTTGCAGCGCTTCGAGATCTTCGGTTAGATCGATATCGAATTCATCGGCATCAGCAGCTTCCGAAGTAAATGCGTCTACATCATCGGACGATGACTGCTGGGGCTCATCAAATGATAGCGTGTCACCCTCTGACTCATCGGCCTCGAAGTTGAAATCGGCCTCATCGGGCAAATCAAGATCATCAACAGAAAGCTCACCGATCACATCTTCTTCAACCGCATCAAATCCAGACTCCACAACGGAATCTTCCGCCGGCGGAGCTTGTGTCGGAGCTGGTTCAGCTATTTTTTTTTCGGGTTTTTCCTGTGCTGCTGTAGCCGGCGCCTCTTTCTTTACTGAGTCTTTACGCCACTGGCTCAGGCCCTCTGCCTGATCAATCAACGCATAAACATTTTGCACAGGCTCCCGGTTACCTTTCAGCTGCTCGATCAATTGCGGCAGGACACCCAGAGCCTCTTCCAGCACGTCAAATACTTCCTGGCTTGCCGGTCGAGTATTATCGATAACACGATTCAGCATGTTTTCGAAACTCCAGGCAAATTCACCAATCAGCTGAGCACCAATCAGTCGTCCACTTCCTTTTAATGTATGGAATGAACGTCGAATCGTAGTCAAGGCATCAGTATTGTCAGGGCTGGATACCCATAGTGGAATTTGTTCATTGAGCGAAGCCAGCTCTTCGAGCGCCTCTTCGATAAATATTTCCAGAATTTCCGGATCGGCATCATCTCCGAGTACTTCATAGCGCTGCTCTTCCACACCGGACTTCGCAGGCTTATCTGCGGCAACAACCTGCGGTTCAGCTTCTATTGACTCGATAGGTTGTTGTTCGGGCTCTGCTGTTTCAACTGACAAAGGCTCTTCGTCAATTGCTTCCGGCTCAGCAACAGATTCCGATACAACGGCAGCTGATTGCTCCTGGTCCAGCTCCGGATATTCAGATGACAGGCTATCCAGATGCTGTGCAGCTTTTTCGCCAGCAGATAACGACAACTCGAGATCAGGGCGACCTTCAAGGATCGCTTCGAGATAATACTCGATACTGGTTACTACATCCGCCAGGCTATCCTGTGTCTTCTGATCCGGTGTTTGTCCACCACCGATCAGCACGCGCTTCACGTATTGATTAATCGACTCGATCTGCGGCTTGAGACGCTGCACAGGCAGCATGAACATGGCGCCGTTAACTTCGTCAAGTCGATCGATAACGACCTGCAACAATTCTTTATCGTTACTGTTTTCCAGATAACCCAGAATGGCCTGACGCGCATCGCTGAAGTCCTGTAATGCTTCGCGAATAACCGCGGCCAGCACTTCATGATATTCAGAATCAGGCATTTCACCCAGATCACCAACCCGAGTTCGCGCACCACTTTGTTCGGACATGGAGCGATTGGCGATGAAACTGTTCAATTGCGCTTCAACAGTTAGCAGCACACTGGCAATGTTCATCACCGAGTCATCAATTGAATCGACATCACCGGCAACGATCTGTTCGATACGCTGCTTCTGCTCCAGCACCTGCTCACGAGGACCACCCAGACCCAGCATGGAAAGGGTATCGGCAATCTTGCTCAACAGATCCGGGAGCCCGGCAAGGCGTTCCGGATCACGTTCTTCACTGTGTATAAATATTTCCAGCGCATCTTTAACTTCAAGCAGGTCTTCGCGAATACCCTGAGATACGGTACGTAACAGCTCGGCATTCAGCCCGCCAAGTCCGGATCGAACTTCTTCAAGCTCGGTATCACCTGGCAGCAGCTCATTGAGCCGATAGGTCTCTTTAACCTGCTTGACGCGTTCAGAATCCTTTTCGACCCTGGCGACATAATAAAGAAGATTTTTCAGCAGCTCTGAAGATACTTCTCTGGAAAAGTGATCTTCACCCTGATCGACAAGCTGTTTGATACTGCGGTCAACCTGGCCAAGCAGCATTTTGACACTGATACTGGCATCGACAGCATCGTTAAGCAGACCTTCAACCAGCGCAGCACTGACCGACCATAGACGATTAATCGATCGATGCGCCGAGTTTTTCTCAAATTCGGACAGCACAGCCATGATGCGTTTCAGACTGGCAATCACCTTTTCGCCCTTGAACCAGCCCAGCAGGCCGACCTGGAAATGGGGACGCAATTTTTTCGCCAGAGGCTGCAGTTTACCCGCCTCAACATCGGCAATAACAATCTCTTCGGTACTTGCATCGATATCGGGGAAGAACAGCACGTTCTCGGAGAGTAGTGTTGCGTTGCGGGATGCACGTAAATCATTGAGCAGCGGCAGCAGTACCATGGGCACGTCTTTGCTGCCTGCCTGCAGGCTTTCCAGATAATCCGGCAACTGCAACATGGAACGCATCAGTACATCATAGGCGTCTTCGTTGCGGTCGAGCTCACCGTTAAGAACCGCGGTAGCAACCTGCTCCATTTCTTCGGCGAGTTGAGCAGCTCCATATAACTCGACCATTTGCAGGGTGCCCTGAACCATATGCAAATGCTCGATACACTCACGTAGACGTTCTGTCTCGTCAGTGTCTTCGATATATGCAGACAACGATGCCTGAGCTTCATGAAGAATTAAATCTAATTCTTTTTTTACCCAGCGCAGGGAGTTGTATTCAACAGTATCCTCTGTCTTCATCTATATCTATGCCGTTTTAGCCATTCAATATGACTGTTTCTACCTGCTCGTCACTGTCTGGCAGTTTAAAGCCGGCTACCGACTTACGAAGTTCATTCGCAAGTTCACTCAAGTTACCGATGGACGCTGAGGTTTCTTCTGTACCTTCTGAAGTCTGCAGCGTAATTTCCTGGATAACATTCATGGTGTTGGATACATCCATCGCCACCGAAGCCTGTTGGCTCGCTGAGTTGGAAATACCCTGGATCAGTTTCGCCAGTTCGTCGGATACGTTCTCGATTTCGATCAGCGCCTCACCGGCGTCCTCGGCCATCTTCGCACCGCTCACCACGTTGGCTGTACTGTTTTCCATCGAACTAACCGCTTCGTTGGTGTCCGCCTGGATGGTTTTAACCAGTGCCTCGATCTGTTTGGTCGCATTACCTGCACGTTCCGCCAGGCGCTGTACCTCGTCCGCTACCACCGCGAAACCGCGGCCCGCTTCACCAGCGGTAGACGCCTGGATTGCGGCGTTCAATGCAAGAATGTTGGTCTGGTCGGCGATCTCAGTAATCAGGCCTACGATATCACCGATCTCCTGGGATGATTCACCCAGTCGCTTGATTCGTTTCGATGTTTCCTGGATCTGCTCACGAATCGTATCCATACCCTGGATACTACGTCGTACGATGCCCGCACCTTTCTGTGCGATTTCAAGTGATTTATGTGCTACTTCCACCGAGTCCTGCGCATCCTTGGACACACTTTCCATGGAATCGGCCATATCGGTAATCGCGGCACTTGCTGAAGCAATCTCACGCGCCTGGTGACCGGATGCTTCGGTAAGTCGTGTCGCCGTCGCCTGTGTTTTCTCTGCCGCCGCGGATACTTCCACCGCCGTGGTGTTAATTGTGGTTACCAGTGATCGAAGTGCGTCGATCGCGTAGTTGACCGAGTCCGCGATCGCCCCGGTAATTTCTTCGGTCACCGTTGCGTGTACGGTCAGGTCGCCTTCCGCCAGGTTGGCCATTTCATCCAGTAGTCGCAGAATCGCGCGCTGGTTTCTGCGGTTTTGCTCCAGCGCCGCATCCTCACGTTCACCGGCGTCTCTAACCATCAGCACACCCGCGATAACGATGAACACTACCGCCAGACCACCGGCACCGAAACCGGCCCAGCGTACCAGGTTGAGGAATTCACCCAGAGCAACGATTTCGCGCTCAAGTTTTTCCGATTCAGTCAGCAGGTTGGCACTCAATTTCGCTGATTTGTCAGCCGCATTCTTAACATCGAACAAATCGGGAGACAGTTCCAGGATCGCTTCAACATGGTCACTGACCGAGCTGAACAGCATGGCGACCTCACGCAACTTGGTACGCACCACTTCATCGTTGATCTGCTCGATACGCAGCGCCTTGGAGCCCTTCAACATACCTTCCAGTACGGCACCGAAACGTGCGGCGTCACGACCAAACCGGTCGGCTGCCGCAGCAGCGCCTTCACCGCCGGCCAGAACCCGGTTCATGTTGTTTTCGATACGCTGAGTCAACATCAGCTGACGACTGGCCATGAAAATCTGGTGAGGGGTCGCCTTACGTTCAACCAGCAGGTCAACAACTTCTTCTGAGAAAGACAGCAGCTGCGGGATGAATTCCTGGATAACCAGTACGAATTCACCCACTTCGGAGATCGCTACTTTACCGTCGAGAATACGATTAATGTTGTCGCGATAACCGACTTCACCGATATCGCCCTGCTGGCCATTCCACACGGTTTTAACCTGATTCAGCGGAATACCCAGTGCTGCGGGCAACGGCGGCAACTGTTTTTGCGGGTTGCCGGCAGTGAATACACTCAGGGTCCGGTCGAAATTGTCACGGTATTTTTCCAGCTGGACAAAGGCATTTTCCTTACCAGCTGCCGCTTCAAGTGAGAATGTCGCCAGTCGTTGCGACAACAGTTTCTGCTCCGACGCAATTTCCAGATATTGCTGCTGATACGACTGCTGAGTTGCCGCGTAGAACAGACTAATAAGCATCACGGCAATGGACAGGAACAGGAGACCGCCCAAAAACAGTATCGGTTTACTGATGACGCCCAGGGCAAGTGGGTTTCGCTTTGCTGCACTCATGTTCTTCTTTTCTCCCGACTAAGCGATGCAAACATCACTTTTCTAGTTTCCTACAAAGACGCATGCAGGAACTGCTCATTCTCTATTAACGTGTGAAAACTAAATACCGGCCAGTAATCATCATCACGCTGAAATGCCTGCTTTATGAATGGCTTCAGTGATCGCTCTACATCCGGTAACTCAAAAGTTTGTTCATTTAGAAAGAAGTGTCTCAGTCCCAACACTTCATCAACCAGAAGACCAGTATTAGCACCGTTATGATTTACAACCAGAACCCGCCCGGCTTTTCGGCTAGACAGGTTTTCTCCGGTTACAAATCCTTTTAAATCCATTAATGGCAACAAGCTACCACGCACATTGGCTATGCCGACAACCCAGGATTGAACACCCGGCACCCGGGTATAAATTGGTGGGTCCAGTATTTCAGATATTTCACCCATTTTTGACAACAGCACAACGTCGCCCATACGAAATCCAATGCCGACCCATTCATCCTTGTTACTGTCCAGACTCGGCAGTTCAGCGGCTCGGTCCCTGCATAGTTGTTGTATTTCCTGTAGTCGCTGAAACGGCCCACTCATGAGTTCACCAATTCATTACCCTGCCAGCACCGAGTTAACCCGGTCGATAAGGTCTTTCTCCTTGACCGGCTTAACAATGTAATCTTTGGCGCCCTGGCGAATGCCCCAGACCTTGTCCGTTTCCTGATCCTTGGTGGTCACGATAATGACCGGAATACCAGCGGTTGAATCGATGGTCGACAACTGGCGTGTCGCCTGAAAGCCATTCATACCGGGCATAACGATATCCATCAAAATCAGATCAGGCAGCACCTCCTGGGCTTTCTGAACACCTTCTTCGCCAGATTCGGCCACGCTCACGCTATGCCCGTTCTTTTCCAGCATCGTCTTGAAAACATGAACCTCTGTCGGAGAGTCATCTACGATGAGAATATTTGCCATTCGATTTCTCCACCCAATCTCTAGCCAGCCAGGCTGGCCTGTTACATTAACCACACAGCCTTAACTGGTGTGCTCCTTAATCGCACCCAGCAGGTCTTCTTTGGTAAAAGGCTTGGTTAAATACTGTTCAGAACCGACGATGCGCCCGCGCGCACGGTCGAAAATACTGTCTTTGCTGGATAACATAATGACCGGTGTGGTCTTGAACATACGATTATGTTTAATCAACGCGCAGGTCTGATAACCGTCCAACCTGGGCATCATGATATCCACGAAAATGATATCGGGCTTGTGTTCGGCAATTTTGGATAATGCCTCGAATCCGTCTACAGCAGTGACGACTTCACAGCCTTCTTTTTTTAGTAAGTTTTCTGCAGTCCGGCGGATCGTTTTGCTGTCATCGATCACCATGACTTTCAGGCCAGAAATACCTGCGGAATCTTCTGCCATAGCTATCCCGTTACATCCCCAATTCAGGTGTTTTGCTTCTACATGAACA
>CBDULQ010000030.1:0-21356 GCA_965368115.1 uncultured Gammaproteobacteria bacterium
ACCGCACTACACCCGGCAGGACCTGGCGCGCCTCGAAAATCGACTACAGGCGCAGCTGAATGGCCTGATGTCGGCGCCCGACATGGCGTGGGAAGTGTGTGAACAGGCACTGGAACTGGGCGGTCCGGGAGAAGTGTTTGCGGCTACATACATTGCCGTCAAAACCCATGTGCAGGAGCGTATTCAACTGGCGGTCGAAGCTGGACTCGCAACACCTGAAGTGTTTCCGGGTCTGGTGTCCGTGTTCGGCTGGCTACCACAGGAACTGAGTCACCCCTGGATTGAACGATTTCTGAATAGCAAAGACCTGCAGCATAAATACCTGGCCATCGCAATATGCAGTATCCGGCGTGAGAATCCGGGCGAATTCCTGAATCGAATATTTCAACGGGATGATTGCCGGCAACATCCGGCATTACTGGGACGAGCTGTACGCATAGTGGGTGAACTGGGGCGTCAGGATCTACGTGATCAGTTGCACGAATTCTCCGATAGCGATGATCCGGATACCCAATTCTGGGTTCACTGGTCGAGTATTTTGCTGGGAGACTCATCGGCCGCTATGAATATGCAGGACTTCGTTTTCCAGCCGGGTCCGCATCAGAAACGAGCAATCGACATTGTATTCAGAAGCCTTCCCATCAGTGATGCACGTGAATGGATTTCCCGTATGGCGGAGTTACCCGAACAACAACGCCAGATTGTTCAGGCTGTCGGTATTCTCGGTGACCCGCATGCCGTTGACTGGCTGATTGGAAAAACACAGTTACCTGAGCTGTCGAGGCTGGCCGGTGAGGCCTTTACCAGCATATCCGGTATCGACCTGGAGGCCAATCAGCTTGCGTTGGCAGATGATCACCCCGGTGTCCCGAGCGGTGCGCTGGATGACGAAAACAGCGATAAAGTCGAAATGGATGACGATGAAAATCTGCCCTGGCCAAATCCACCGGCCATTGCCCAATACTGGGCCGGTATCCGAGGACGATTCCAGGATGGACAGCGTTATCTGCTGGGTATGCCGGTCGAGCAATTGAATACTGAAATGGCTTCATCGCCATTGACACAGCGCCAGCTACGCGCCATGGCCATGGAACTGGCTTTGAAGGCGCCCGGGCAGGGCCTGGCCAATGTTTCGGGTAAGGTGATCTGATGGACCAGTCGACGATTTCCAGGCTCTATATTGCAGGTATTGGTATGGTGACACCCGTTGGTTTCGACTTTACCAGCACTGTGGCCGCTGTAGAGGCTGGAATCAACCGGTTTCAGGAGTCTGAATATTTCGGGAAATCCATGAAACCCTTCACCATGTCACTGATCCCGAGAGATGTACTGCCACGCATTTCCTTCAAATTGAACCAGGTTGAAGACTCTACAATTCAAATGGGCATAATGTTGCAAACATCCGATATTGCCCTTAATCAAATTGAGCCCCTGAAAGCAATGGACAGCCCGCCGCCGCTTTTCCTGGCCTGCCCGGAAGGCTATGCCGAGTGCGCATCGACAGTGAGCCCCAGATTCATCGAATATCTGATGAAACAGACCGATGCCAATATCGAAACCTCAACGAGTCGCATAATCGGCACTGGCCGAGCCGGTGTTATCGATGCCGTTGACCTCGCTTTCAAATACTTGCAGCAGATGGAAGGGGACTATGTTCTTGTGGGCGGCGCAGACAGTTATCAGGAAGAAGATCTGCTTACGTTTCTTGACAGGGACGATCGCATTGCGGCTGAAGAAGTGTTGAACGGTTTTATTCCCGGCGAAGCAGCCGGCTTTTTATTGTTGACCCGCAACCGGCAGAACGCCATGGTCTGGGGCGATGGGGTTATCAGTTTGAGTCAGCCGGGAATTGAGGCTGAAAAAGGTCATATGTACAGCGAGGCGTCTTATCTGGGCGATGGTCTTGCTACTGCGATTAAAAAATCCCTGGTTGCGCACAAGGGAGAGAAAATCTCAACTCTATACTCAAGTATGAATGGCGAACAGTTCTGGTCCAAGGAGCTGGGCGTGGCATTGTTACGTAACAAAGAATCATTGAGTGACGATTATGCATTCGAACATCCGGCAGACTGTCTGGGTGACATCGGTGCTGCCAGTGGCGCGGTATTGATCGGTTTGGCATCTGCCCAACTGGCGAGATCCGGCAGTCCGGCTAGCCATCTTGTGTATTGCTCGTCAGATCAGGAGTATCGTGGTGCGATTTGCGTTAATTACGAAAAATTATCTTAAGGAGTTACACCCATGACAGATGTGTGCGAAGGCGTCAGCGTCGGCGTAATCCCGGAACCTGAAGATAAATATCTGAATGTCAGGGTGGTCGAAATCGATTTTCACGAATCCTATAAAACGGCCAACAACAAAGCGACCGTCAATGCACCGCATTGGCCGTGCAACAAATACCAATTTAATTATTCTGAGAAACCGGCGGTCTATCGAATTGCTACGCCAGCCAGGGCAAAAGTGAAAATCGAAGTCGACTGTAAAGGCATGAGTGGTTCTGGCAAGTTAATTGGTAACCTGCAGGGATTCCGGTTTGAAGGTAAGATGAATCTCTCTAACGGTCAGCAAGTCGTCGATGTCACCATGGATGATTCGCCGGACAGTGTGCGCTGGCTCAAAGGTCAGGCATCCTGGGGTGCGGAAGGTTGTGGTTTGTCGGTATCTGCCGGTAACACGTTTGTCGAGCTGTTTTTCGTTATCGACGATCCGGCAAAACCCAAGTTTTTTAGCGGCCGTGGAGTATGGGCCGAAGCGTTGCGCTTTCTGTTCGAAAATGGTCGTGTTTCCGGGGTTAAAGATGCAAAAGCCGGTGCTGCAGAAGTCACAAAATGTTGTTTCGGATTCCCGTACCATAAATATGAAATTGATCGAGGTGCCGCCAAATTTGGTGGTGCCACCCGAAAGTTTAGTTTAACCCGGTATATGGACGAGGTGGATGGCCGGGTAAACTGTTATGATCAGACCTATGCGGTCATCGTATTTTCAGGTGCCCTGGGTGTTTCTGTCGATGGTCTTTTTCTGGATCCGTTCGGGTTTCTGAATTACACAGACATCGTTGGCTGGGGACCCTGCAACAATCCATTCCCAAACGAAAAATATATGGCAGAATTGAGGTCAATGTCGGGGTCGACCTCAGGGCGCATACCTAAACCCGAAGATTATTTATCTGTTAGCCCCACTGATCCGAAAAGGAATCCATTCTCCAATCATATGTTCTGCGAGCTTAGTGCAAAAATCTATGATGCATGTGCCGGACCGGAGACGGGATCGAGAAGTCGGGCTGGATATGCGACGGCGAATATCGATGCGACGCCGGGGTTATATCCTCATCCCGGAGCGCGCCGCGCCGGAGAGGCTCGCGATATGCAGGATTACAAGGCGATTCTGGTTAGTGGTGGAGTTGCCAGTGCCGAAGTCCTGCAGGTGGACTGACTATCGATATGAAGTTCATGTCGCCGTTTAAAACTTTGATTATTTTCTATTGCCTGATGAGGGCTGGAAATCTTATGGCTGATATACCGTTTACAAATTATATGGTTCTCGATGCTTTCAAGAAGGAAATCGATTACCCCAGTATCGTGTCCAAAGTGGACGAATCAAAGAAAGTGCTGGCAAACTGGAAAGACATTGTGCGATTCGTGCCTAAAGATGGCGTCAAATGGGAAAGTCACAATAATGTCATTGGAATCACGGGCACCGGAGAAGGTCGTATTTCCGACTACTTCATTTACAAAGACAAGAACATTTCGTTCAATATCTATGTATTGAACGGAAAGACCAACAGGGAAGCGCTTGATCGGGCACTGTTGCTGGGGTCCAATGTATCTCTGAACCAGGTTCCTTATAAGTATCTGGAGAAAGGGCCTGGTGATTTTTATTTCCACAACCAGCAGGCCGGTCCGGGAGGCATTGATCGTGATGCCGTCTGTGTTTATAAAAATATCATAATCGAAATATCGACAGTCAGTAACAATATCGACGTCAGAGATGTTGTTGCCTATCTTGTCGGTGAGGCGGAAAAGCACCTGATAGGCCCAAATGAGATTCCTGCTCTGGTCTACACCAAATCGCAGAGTTCTAATAAGATCAAACCGGGTGACAGTTTTACCATTGGGCTAAAAATTCCCGAGGCGAATCGCATAAAATATCAGGTCGAACCGAGTCTGGGTTTTCCCGGCGAAGGCATTGAATATTTGTCCGATGTGGATGGCCAGTTCGAATTGAAAGCGCATGATCCCGGGGCATATGACCTGCGGTTATGGATTATGGACTCTGATAATCTGTATGCAGAAGAAGCAAGCTTTTCGATACAGGTTCAAAACTGAGGTTGATTTATTCGACTGACCTTGGTTCGCTGAGAAAGCCTTTTATCGACCGCTGCTATTAGCCGTATATTCTGGCGCAACCGGGTCCAGCATCTCACCAAACAGGCTATGCAGGACCAGTCTCTGTTCTTTCTGTGCCGTTTTTTCCATGTCTTTCCAGGGTACAACAAATAGAATCTTGGGTAGTTCCTTGTTGCCCTTGATGGTTGTGACTTCCAGTTCGATGCGGTCTTCTGCGCCAGCCGGCGATATCGAGAGCATACTCAGAAGCATAATGCCTGTTAGAAGGTATCTGTTCACAATTATCCTCCACGCTGAGAATTGACCAGCTGCTCGAGCCAGTTGCGTGTCATTTCATCCTGGTTGCCGGTAAGCTCCAGGTATTTCCGATAATGCTCAATGGCGCGCGGGATATCCTGAAAAAAGATATCGTAGAGCAGGGCGATATTATAGTGTGCAATGGCATAATCCTTGTCAATTTGCAATGCCCGCTTGTAATAACTTTCCGATTCGCTGGCATGACCCCGAGAGAACTCGACCTGCCCCATCAGGTTAAGCGCCTGTGCCTGTTGAGGGTTCAGTTCGAGAGCCTTTTTGAGTTGCTGCTCGGATGCATCCAGCTTTTCCTGCTTGTAATAAATCAGTCCCAGATTCGCATAACTGCCGGCCAGTCCGGGTTTTTCCTGCTGGAAGCGATTCAACATGTCTTCCGCATCATCCAGGCGATTGTCGTTGAGCGCGGTAATGGCCTGCCTGTATAACTGTTTCTGTTCAGGCGTTACGGTAAAACGCTGACTGGATTCCCCTACACCCGTCTCGTCCACTTGTGAGAGCTGCGCAGACTGTTGTTGGGTGGCGCAGGACGTCAACAACAGTCCCAGCAGCAGATAAATCAATCTAGTTGAAAACATTGACATAAGCATCACTTTGCGGCGTGCGATTGTAGCGTACCGGGAACAACAGTTTAAGGCGCTCGAAACTCTGTTTGATCCAGTCGTTGTAAATTCCTTCCTTGATTCGCGCCAGATTGGTTTCATGGAATTCGATGGCTTTCTCTTCGAACGGAAACGCCTGATCCTCCAGCAGTATTTCGTACTGTTCCCGTTCTTCGTCATTCAGGTTATCGGGGCGCTCGGAATCGAGCAGGGCACGACTGAAGTCTCCGTAGATGCGAGCTATGCTGAATGTGGCTTCGGTCGAGGTTTCCTGAATGCCGTAAACAGAAGACTGGCCGAACAGTTTCACCGCCGCCTGCATGGCGACTTTTTTCTTCTTCAGATTTGTCTTCAATGGTTTGACCAGACGATAGCGTTGATACTCGACATATTTCTGTCGCGCCAGTTCCAGGCTGGATAAAGAGGCCAGATAGCGCGTGCGCTCGGTGCGTGTCGATTTCGACACACGCCGGTCGGCGGTAATAATACTGTTACGCCATTTGTTCGCGGCAGCATGATGACCGAGTTGCTGATTGATGGCCACCAGCTTGTGCAATGCTTCTACATATTGTGGGAAAGGTTTGCGGAAAGTTTCGGTATATTCCTGATAGGTACGTAGAGCGGAGTCGAGTTGCTGCTTGTTTTCGTAGATTTCCGCTGCCTGCCACAACGCGGCCATTTTGACGTCGCGGTCTTTTTCCGAGCCGGAAATTTTCTCGAACTCGCGAGCCGCATCGATACCACGATCTGCATTCAGATAGGCGACGGAGAGCTTCTTGGATACATCGACGCTTAATTTGTGCTTCGGATACTGGTTCTGGAAGCGCTGACTGAGTTCAATCGCGTTGTTCCATTTCTGCTGTTTGATGGCCAGTGCAATACCGTCGTAAAGAGCCGTTGCCGCCACCTGTGTGCCGGGTGCCGCCTGACCGGCACGACTGTAATGTCGAATCGCACCCTCCACGTCGCCCTGTTTCTCGGCCAGCTCTGCCTGTTTATAGATGCTCAGTGCCAGTTGCTCCCGGTATTGTTCGGCCTGCTTGCCAGTCGCCGTATTTTTCGCGAGCGACTGATAAAGCGTTTCCGCATCGGCGTACTGGGCACTGGCAAAAAGGGCCTGTGCCTTCATCGCAGTAGCCTGGCGTAGCATTGCCGGCTGCGCGGAATCCGGAATCAGGTTGGTGAGCGCAATGGACTTGTCATATTGCCTGGCATCGTAGGCCAGTCCGGAAGCATGCAGAATAATCTGCGGCGAACGTTCATCCTGGGGATATAATTGCGAATACAAGAGTGCATAACGGATATGCCGCTCTAGCCACTGTGCCCGATCTTTGCGTTTTTTATCGGCGTATAGACGGTCGCTGATCGTAATGGTCGCGTAAGCGGCATCCTTGTTGAGAATGATGTTGTTGTCGTAAGCGGCCTGTTGATAATAATTGAATGCACTTTGTAAGTCGCCATGCTGATACAACAGTTCGGCATACAGATAAAATACCCGATCCTGACGTGCCTGACTGCTGTAGTCGTCGAGATAACGCTGGTACCATTTTCTTGCCTGCTGGAAGCTGGTCTGGCCGTGTTTATTCTGGTACTCATGATGATAGTGGGAGGCCACCAGTAACAGATATTCGCGTAACGCCTTTTCCAGGTCTTTTGCAATTTGCGGATCTGCCGAATTTTTCCAGTAGGGACTGGCTGGACGGTACTTGCTGTAGAACTCGTCTATGGTGGCAAAGATGTGTTTTTGGAAACCGCTGTTCTTCCAGATACCGATGATTTTCAGGTCCGCATAAGGTATTTGCTCGGCTTCGGGATAGGTGCGAATGTATTGCTGCAAGGTATCCACGGCATCGGAATAACGTTCCTGTTTAAGATAGATGTCACTCACCGTGGCGTAGGTGTGATAAACGTAGCGGAAATTCGGATCGGTGCTGAAATAGGATTGCAAAGGTTCCGCGCCACCCATGTATGAAAATGCCAGTCCGATGGCACGGAAATACTCGTCGAACTGCTCGCGTTCGCTGCTGTTCAACTGAGCCAGGGGCTGGAAATCGTGATAGGACACAGCCTGTAGAAAGTCGTCCGCGGCTTCCAGATAGAGTTCCTGCTTGAAGCGGGACCAGCCGCGTTTGAATAACGCTTTTTCGTAGAATACGGCACTGCGCCGGGAAGCGATGACTTCGGTATAGGCGTCTTCCGCATTGATATAATCCCGCTGCGCAAAATAATACTCACCGAGTCGAAACTGGGCTTCGATATAATAAGGTGAACGGGGAAAGTCTCTCACCAGGCGTTGCAGTGCGCCAATGGATGACTGTTGATCCGCTTTCTGGGCATAAACTTTGGCCAGCTGATATAACAGGCGATCATTATTTTTGGCTTTGGGGTAATCGCGAATCGAGGTTTCCAGTAATTCGATGGTCTTGTTCAGGCGTTCGTCATAGAGTTTTTCATCCTGATTCTGACGATCACCGGTGGCCAGGTTATCCTGTTCACGGGCCATCTTTTCATTCATTTCCAGTTCCAGTTCAGCCAGCCGGGTAATGGCGTCGAGTCGACTGCGATCGGACTTGTCGGCATTGCGCAGGTATCGCGCATAGGCTTCGCGAACCTGGAGTTCCGATTCCGGTTTGACGAACACGCTAACCCGGTTGTTATCGTCGCCGCGAATGTCGATATCACCCAGCGTGGGTTTTCGGGTCTGTTGCTGGACGCAGGATGCGAGCACCAGGCTCATGAGTAGAATTAAAGCGCTGCGCATCATGTCAGGGCTCCTGCTGCAAGGCGCTGTCATAAAGGCTGGCCAGACCGTAGCGGCACTGACTCAGATAGCTGTTGAGATATTCGCGGCGCTGTGCAACGAGTTGTTCGGTCACATCCTGCAAAATGGTTCGACCTCTACTGTTCAGCGCGCGCAGTCGCTGTGTTAATGACGCGGGTAGTGAAACCGACGATTGTTGCAGGCTATGCTGCAATTTATCCAGCATCAGCAGGTTGCTGAAAAAAGCCGGTGGAAATCGGTCGGCGTAACTGATCAGTGTGTCATCGAGCCGGATCAGGTGACGTTGTGGATCGATCCGATCGAGCAATGCTGTTGTCTTATCCGTATGCTGTGCAAGGCCGCCAAGATGGTCGAGACGACCCTGGTAATATTCGATCGCTTCACTGTAACTGGCGGATGCGGTCATTTGCTGTTCCAGCTTCTGGTATACATAACCCAGTAACAGGCGGCTTTCTTCCACCGAGAGGTCGATGCTGGATTGTTCGCGCAGCCGGTTCAGTGCATTGAGTGCGCCGACATAGTCGGTCTGGTTTGCGGCGGACAGGGCCAGGCCGAGCAGGGCACGATTGCTGTAGCGGCTGTCCAGGTCGATGCGCCGAAACGCATTGCGCGCATCCCGGTAATATTCCTGTTGCAGCATGGCATAACCGAGCACCAGGTTGAGGCGATTGATCATTTCCCGATGTGTTTCGCCAACCGGATTTTGCACCGCCTTATCGATGGTGCGTCGTGCATCACTCCACCAGCCCTGGCGCAGATAGGCAATGGCGCTGTTGAGCTGGCCTGCCAGATAATAGGTGGAGGTCGGCGGAATTTGTTTATAGTGATCCAGCGCCTTGCGGTGTTGTTTGAGATGCTGCAGCGCGACCCCGGTTATGAGCCGTGCATAAGCCGCGTCGTTCTCCGCCAGGTCCTGGTAAATACCGTCACTGTAATCGATCACCGCGGGCCAGTTGGCCTGGCGCATGGCATCGACGGCAAAAATGAAGGACACATTCGATAACAGCGATTTTTCCCCTTCGCGGCGGATGACGTCGTACATCCGCTGCGCGGCACTACGGTCGCCCAGTTGTAACTGCTGACGCATCATGCTGAAAATCAGTCGATCATCGATGTTGTCTTCCAGCAGCGTGTGTTGCGCGCGCAGCAGAGCGGCGGCGGCGATCAAATCCTGGCTGGCGATACGCGACTTCAACCGGGCATCCAGTGCGGCCAGGGAGTCTATCGGCGTTGTCTGGGGTGCGGCGTGTTCAGCGGCGGTCTGGTAAAGGGTTTCGATTAGCCGATGAAAATCGTGGTTGAAGCGGCTGATGTCGTCGCTGGTTTGTGAACTTGCCGTCACCGGCAACAGCATCAACCACAGGGTGGCGATCAGCAGGGCGGCGAAACGAAACGGGTGGGAATGACCAGGTGGTTCAGATCTCGGGAAACAATGAAGGTCCATTACGTACTCATTGCTGGTGCAAAAAATTAGCTGCTAAATCAGAAACCTGGCGACTCCACCAGGCTGCAGAAAACGGACCTCAATATACCATCCGGGGCCTGGACCGTCCATGTAAGGCTCTAGCCGAAAGCCGACGATCAGGCACTGAATCAGCCAGTTTGTGATACCATCCCGCGCCATGCAAACCCGTGACTTCGATTATCATCTGCCCGGCGAATTGATCGCCCAGTATCCGCTGGCGGAGCGTAGCGCCAGCCGCCTGTTGTATCTGCACGGCGACCAGCCCGAGGATCGCATGTTCAGCCAGCTGCCGGATCTGCTCAGGTCCGGTGATCTGCTGGTATTCAACAATACGCGGGTCATTCCGGCGCGACTGCACGGCCACAAGGACTCCGGCGGCAAGATCGAGGTGCTGGTCGAACGGGTACTGGACGAACATCGGGTGCTGGCCCATGTGCGCGCCAGCAAATCGCCGAAAACCGGCAGCCTGCTGCATCTGGAGCAGGACCTGGAAGCCACTATGCTGGGCCGTGAGGGTGATCTGTTCGAGCTGCGTTTCGAAGGCGATCAGTCGGTTATCGATCTGCTGGATGCCCACGGCCACATGCCCTTGCCCCCTTATATCGAGCGTGCCGATGAGGCGCAGGACCAGCAGCGTTACCAGACCGTCTATGCCCGCCATCCCGGCGCCGTGGCGGCACCCACCGCGGGCCTGCATTTTGATCAGCCGATGCTGGATCGACTGGCTGATATGGGTATCGAGTTCGGTTATGTGACGCTACATGTGGGGGCCGGTACTTTCCAGCCGGTTCGGGTGGATAATATCCATGATCATGTCATGCATGCGGAATACATCGATGTGGGGGCCGAACTTGTAGAACAGGTCGAGCGTACCCGACAACGGGGCGGACGTGTGGTCGCGGTGGGGACTACCGCGGTGAGAAGCCTGGAGAGCGCAGTGCGTTCCGGTCATCTGCAATCCTTTCAGGGTGATACGGATATCTTCATCTACCCGGGCTATCGCTTCCAGGTCGTGGATGCGCTGATCACCAATTTTCATCTACCGCAGTCGACGCTGTTGATGCTGGTCTGTGCTTTCGCCGGCTACCGGCCGGTGATGGAAGCCTATCGGCATGCGGTGCAGCAGGGCTACCGATTTTTCAGCTACGGTGATGCCATGCTGCTTGAAAAAGCACCGCCGGACACTGTGCAAGACACAGATATTTAACTTTAAGAAAATTCTCTATGTCATTGATGCAATTTGATTTATTGAAAGGTGATTCCGGTCCGCGACGGGGTCGACTGAGTTTTCCCCGAGGTCGTATCGAAACGCCGGCATTCATGCCGGTGGGCACCTACGGCACAGTCAAGGCGATGACGCCCGAGGAGCTGCGCGAACTGGGTGCGGAAATCATCCTCGGCAATACTTTTCACCTGATGCTGCGTCCGGGCACCGAGATCATCAAACTGCATGGCGACCTGCATGATTTCATGCACTGGGAAAAACCGATCCTTACGGATTCCGGCGGCTTCCAGGTGTTCAGTCTCGCCAAGCTGCGTAAGATTACCGAGGAGGGGGTTAGTTTCAATTCGCCGGTGGATGGCGCACGGGTACTGCTGACTCCGGAGAGCTCGATGCAGGTTCAGCGGGATCTGGGCTCGGATATCGTGATGATATTCGATGAATGTACACCTTATCCGGCTACCGAGCAGCAGGCGCGGGAATCTATGGAGCTGTCGCTGCGCTGGGCTCAGCGCAGCAAGCAGGCCCATCAGGGCAACCCGTCGGCGCTGTTTGGCATTGTGCAGGGCGGCATGTACGAGCCGTTGCGACGTATTTCCGCCCAGGGCCTGGTCGACATCGGTTTTGACGGTTACGCCATCGGCGGCCTGTCGGTGGGTGAGCCGGAAGAAGAACGCAATGCGGTGCTGGAACACACCACGCCGCTATTACCGAGGGATCGACCACGTTATCTCATGGGGGTGGGTACCCCCGAAGATATCGTGGAATCGGTGCGCCGGGGCGTTGATATGTTCGACTGTGTGATTCCCACCCGCAACGCCCGCACCGGGTTCCTCTACACCTCGGAAGGCATCGTCAAGATCCGCAACAGTAAATATCAGCGTGATACCCGGCCGCTGGATGAACAATGTGGCTGTTACACCTGTCGGAACTACAGCCGGGCCTATTTACGTCATCTGGATAAGTGTCGCGAGATTCTGGGCGCACGCCTGAATACCATCCACAACCTGCATTATTACCAGCAATTGATGAAAGATATCCGCACAGCCATTGAAGAAGACCGTTTCGATGCCTATGTAAAGGATTTCTATGCCCGGCGTGGCGTGGCATAATACGCCGCACTTAATTCAAGCCTGATAAGCAGTTACAGCTGCAATGGCAACAATCTAACCTTGGGGGTTATACATGAGCTTTTTCATTTCCGATGCACTGGCAGAAGCAGCACCTGCTGCCGCACAACAGGGTGACCCGATTACCGCACTGCTGTTTCCCATCGGCCTGATCGTACTGTTCTATTTCTTTCTGATCCGCCCCCAGAGCAAGCGCGCCAAGGAACACAAGGCGATGACCGAAGGTTTGCAGAAAGGTGACGAAGTGGTGACCCAGGGCGGCATTCTCGGCAAGATCACCAATGTGGGTGAAAATTTCATCACCCTGGAAATATCCGACAACGTCACCATCAACGTGCAGCGGGCCGCCATTGGAGCGCTGATGCCAAAAGGCACCATCAAGGAAAACAAAGCCGACTAAACGGACGCTAAGCGGGCAATAATAATGATTAATCAATATCCTTTGTGGAAGTACCTGCTACTCGTAGTGGTGCTGATCGTAGGAGGTCTTTACGCGCTGCCGAACCTGTACGGTGAGGACCCCTCGGTACTGGTCAGTAATCGCAACACAGCCATTGATGCGGCAACCCAGGAACGCATCACCGACCTGCTCAAACAGTCCAGTCTCGATTACAAATCCATCGAATCCCAGAACGGTAAGGTACTCATTCGTTTTCATTCTGCGGAGCAGCAATTGCTGGCGGCGGACAAGATCGATGATTTCGATTTCATCAAGGCGGATCGCAACTATACCGTTGCTCTGAACCTGGCACCCGCCACCCCGGAATGGCTGCGCCAGTTGAATGCAGCGCCCATGTATCTGGGTCTGGATTTGCGGGGTGGTGTGCACTTCCTGCTGGAAGTCGACATGAAGGCGGCCATCGATCGGCTGGTGGATAACACCGCCGGCGACATGCGTAGCTACCTCCAGACTGAAGAGGTTCGTTATCGGGGTATCAGCAAGGATACCCAGGGTGTCACGGTTAATTTCCGTAGCCTGGATGATCTGAATCAGGGCCTGTCGGCACTGCGTCGCGAATTTCGTGATATGGAATACGAGACGGACGAAGACAACCTGAAAGTCATTGCCCGTTTTACCGAGACAGCTCTGCGCAACGAGCGGCGCGCGGCCATTCAGCAGAACGTGACAACACTGCGTAACCGGGTCAATGAACTGGGCGTCGCCGAGCCGGTCATTCAGCAGCAGGGTGAAGACCGGATCGTGGTGCAGTTACCTGGTGTGCAGGACACGGCGAAAGCGAAAGAAATTCTCGGTGCGACCGCAACGCTGGAGTTTCGTCTTACCGAAGGCACTTATGCCGACTGGCAGGATGCGGCGCGTACCGGTCGTGTTCCGCTCAGTGCCAAATTGTACAAGGAACGCGACGGATCGCCGGTGTTATTGAAGCGTCGTGTGATCGTCACCGGCGACCAGATCAATAACGCGGCGTCCACCATCGATTCACGTTCGGGTACACCGGCGGTGTCGGTAACCCTGGATAACGCCGGCGCCAAGAAGATGGCGGAAACCACCAAGGCGAATATCAATAAGCCGATGGCGGTGGTGTTCATCGAATCACGCGTCGAAACCAAAACCGTCAACGGAGTTGAAGAAAAACACCGTTCTCGAGTCGAAGAGGTTATTAACGTCGCAACGATTCGCGATGCCTTCAGCAAACAGTTCCAGATTACCGGTCTCGGTTCCAACGAAGCCCATGATCTGGCGCTGTTACTGCGAGCCGGTGCGTTGAAAGCGCCGGTGGAAATCGTGGAAGAACGTACTGTCGGCCCGAGTCTGGGTAAGGACAACATTGAACAGGGCTTTAACTCCGTGATCATCGGCTTCATGCTGGTACTCGGCTTCATGCTCGTCTATTACAGACTATTCGGTCTGCTGGCAAACGTCGCGCTGACCGTGAACCTGGTACTGTTGATCGCGATATTATCCCTGTTCCAGGCCACACTGACGCTGCCCGGTATCGCGGGTATCGTGCTCACAGTGGGTATGGCCGTTGATGCCAATGTACTGATCTTCGAACGGATTCGCGAAGAATTGCGCAACGGTAATTCGCCGCAGGCGAGTATTCACTCCGGCTATGCCAAGGCATTCAGTACCATTGCCGATGCCAATATCACAACGCTGATTGCAGCTGTGGTGTTGTTCAGTTTCGGTACCGGCCCCATCAAGGGCTTTGCGGTGACGCTGTCGATCGGCATTATCACCTCCATGTTTACGGCCATTATGGGTACGCGAGCCATGGTCAACCTGATTTACGGCGGTCGCGCTGTAAAGAAACTGTCGATATAGCTGGAGTGCTCAGATGCAGATTATTAAAGGTAAACTGAATTTTGATTTTCTGGGCAAGAGCAAGATTGCCCTGGGCTTTTCCTCCTTGCTGATCGTGTTGTCGATCATCAGCCTGTTCTCCAAAGGACTGAACTTCGGTATCGATTTTACCGGTGGTTACCTGATAGAAGTCGGCTACGCACAAGCTGTCGACCTGGAACCGGTGCGTAAATCGCTGGAGGAAGGGGGCTTCGTCGACGCTCAGGTACAGCATTTTGGCACAGCCAAAGATGTCCTGGTTCGACTCGCTCCCCGTGAAGGTGTGGAAGGCGCTGATCTGACAACCGAGGTGATGGCGGTGTTGCGCGGCAATTCCGATAACCAGGTGGACATGCGACGAGTCGAGTTTGTGGGTCCCCAGGTGGGTGAAGAATTGCGCGAGCAGGGTGGTATTGCCATGCTCATCGCACTGTTTTTCATTCTGGTCTATGTCGGATTCCGTTTTCAGCTCAAATCCGCCGTAGGGGCTATCCTGGCATTGGTACATGACGTAATCATCACAGTGGGAACCTTCTCGGTCACCCAGATACAGTTTGATCTGAGTGTACTGGCAGCCATCCTTGCAGTCATCGGTTACTCATTGAACGATACGGTGGTGGTACTGGACCGAATTCGGGAAACTTTCCGCACTGTGCGTAAAGGCACACCGAAAGAAATTCTCAACAATTCCATCAACAGTACCCTGTCACGTACCCTGATGACTTCGTTTACGACCATGCTGGTATTGCTGGCACTGTTCTTCCTGGGTGGCGAAGTGATTCACGGTTTTGCATTCGCATTGATCGTGGGTGTGTTCATTGGTACTTATTCATCCATCTACGTGGCCAGTAGTGCGTTGATGGTGATGAAAGTCAGCAAGCAGGATTTCCTGGAAGTGGCGAAAGAGGGTGCACCTGTCGACGATAACCCGTAGTCTGTCGCTCGCTTCTCGACTGGATAAAATCCTCATCAAAAAAGAAAGCCGCCCCAGGGGCGGCTTTTTTTATCCATGTTAAATCCGTATTAAATACTTCTGTGTTCAATCGGTATCAAACCGGTCCCGGATATTCTGTTTATTCATAATAATAGAATTGTGTTTTCACGATGCTGTCGATGATTTTCATCGGTGTGTGCGGTGCAGTCAGAACCGCCTGTACTTGCACATCCGGATTCAGCAGAATGAGCGATGAACTGTGATCCATCAGGTAATTGTCGGCCGTCATACTGCCATCCACGCCGGGTGCTTTGGCGTAAACGACGTTCAACTGGCGAGTGACCTGATCCAGGCTGGCCTTGTCCCCGGTGATGCCGGTGAAGTTCTTGTCAAAGTAACGCACATACTCGTTGATCATCTCCGGTTTGTCCCGTTCAGGATCGATGGAGATGAAGACGACGCGTGGCGGAGCCAGTCCCTGTTCCTGCATTAATTTGCTGACCTGAGCAAGTACGCTCAATGTCGTGGGGCAGACGTCGGGGCAGTTGGTGTAACCCACGAAAATCAGCGTCCAGTGACCTTTCAGGTTCTGTTCGGTAAATTCGCTGGTATCCGGCGCTGTCAGGTGGACATTGCTGAGCGGGCGCGGCTGGGTGTATATCGCACCCTGGATAGCGGGGGCCTGGTCTGCGGTCTGTTGTTGATCCTGGGTGATAGAGCCGACCCAGACACCTGCAACCACAGCGACGACGGCTGCGAGAATCCACACAAAATTTTTCATAGGGCTTATTTAAGTAATTAGTTAAACACGAATATATAGTTTTGAATTTATCAGACTTAGACTGTTCGGGCACGATAAATTCTTTTTGTTAGTGCATTTAAGCATTCAGACGCGCTTACAATCAAATCATTATATTCTTAAAAGATTAAAGAAATAAAATTTATTAATAAGACAATAATTTGAATTGCTCATTAGATTCGCTTGGGATAGGATCGTTAGCACGATATTGCCGCACCCCCCATAAATATAAATATGAGCAATAGACTATTTTTCCGAATCAGCTTAGGCGCGAGTGTCCTTGCTCTTATCGTCATCGTGTTAGGCGCATATGTGCGCTTATCAGATGCAGGCCTGGGCTGTCCTGACTGGCCGGGTTGCTACGGTCAAATTACCGCACCCGACGATGCCGAAGCCATTTCCAAAGCACGTCTGTTATATCCCGACAGCGATATTCATAGCGGCAAAGCCTGGAAAGAAATGGTACATCGTTATTTTGCCAGTACACTGGGATTGCTGATCCTGATCATGGCCTACCTGGCCTGGAAACATCGTAACGATGAGCGCCAACCACTGTTTTTACCACTGTTCCTGGTTGTGCTGGTGATCTTTCAGGGCCTGCTTGGCATGTGGACGGTCACGCTGCTGCTTAAGCCGGCGATCGTCACTCTGCATCTGATAACCGGACTGTTTACATTATCCTTACTGTTCTGGGTGGTGTTACGGCAAAACACCTGGATCAAAAAACAGATCAGCAATTTAAACAGCAGCTCCGGTTTGCGTAAGTGGTCGACTGTGGCCTTGATCGTGCTGAGTATACAGATTTTTCTTGGTGGCTGGACCAGTACCAATTATGCGGCATTGTACTGTTCGGATTTTCCAACCTGTCAGGGCCAATGGTTACCGGAAACCGATTTCAAGGAAGCCTTCACCTTCATTCGGGAAATCGGCGTTAATTATGAAGGCGGTGTGTTATCAAACGAAGCCGGTGTGACGGTTCATCTAATGCATCGAGTCGGCGCACTGGTAACACTTTTCGTGGTCGGAGGTTTATGTCTGACCCTGTTGTTCAGGTCACAGAGCAAACTCATCCGCCAGGTGAGCGCTGTTATCCTGACTTTGCTGATTGTCCAGGTATCGCTGGGTATCGCCAACGTCCTGTTGTTGCTGCCGATTCCCATAGCGGTATCCCATAATGCGGTAGCCGCCCTGTTGCTGTTATCTCTCATCGTACTCAATTACCTGATGTACGCCCCCCAAATCGAACGAGCTGGGTATTCGACATGAACGAAATTGCGATCAAACTGACCGGTGTATCCTTTAAACAGTATTACAACCTGTGCAAACCCAAGGTGGTGTTGCTGATCGTATTCACGGCGATTGTCGGCATGCTGTTGTCCACACCCGGAGCCTTGCCGCTGGATACCTTTCTGGCGGCGACACTGGGCATAGGGCTGGCCTCGGCATCGGGCGCAGCCCTGAACCACTGGGTCGATCAACGCATCGACAGCATCATGGAACGGACCCAGAATCGTCCACTGCCGCAGGGGCAGTTGAGCAGCAACGCTGCGCTGATCTTTGCACTGACACTGGCGGTGGTTTCGATGGCCATACTGCTGGCCTTCGTGAATCCCTTAACAACGTTGTTGACGCTGATTTCCCTGGTCGGCTACGCGGTCATCTACACCATGTTTCTCAAGCGCAGTACACCGCAGAACATCGTACTTGGCGGTGCTGCCGGCGCGGCGCCACCGCTACTCGGCTGGGCTGCCATGACCGGTGAAGTCAATGCCGAAGCCCTGCTGCTGTTTCTGATCATCTTTGTCTGGACACCGCCGCATTTCTGGGCCCTGGCCATCAAACGTAAAGATGAATATGCACGTGCTGGCCTGCCCATGTTGCCGGTTACCCATGGCGTCGTATTCACCAAATTGCACATTCTGCTGTATACGCTGATGCTGGTCGCGGTTACCCTGATGCCGTTTGTGATTTACATGACCGGACTCATCTATCTGGCTGGAGCGGTTGCACTGGGTGTCGGTTTTCTCTATCACGCCGTCAAACTGTACAACACCGGCAGTAGCGATCGGCACGCGATGAAGACTTTCGGTTATTCCATATTCTATTTAAGTGCGCTGTTCGGCTTTCTGTTACTGGATCACTATGCTCGCGTCTTCTTCCGCGGCGTATTCCTGTAATCCGAACAGGGCAATATCGATTTTCATATATGTAGTTCCATTACTGTCTCGTTAGATCTCGTAACAAGGCAACAGGGTCTTTACCCGGAGGAGGAACCGATGAAAACGTTGTTAATCATTCATCACCCAGCGCCCGGCTGAATCGCCAGGTGGCGAAACAGCTATTGTCAATTATATCTTCAACATCAATACGGAGCAGAGAGCATCTGCCCGTGAACTTATGCTTTTGGCTCGTCTGAAGTGCAAGAAGTGATAAAAATCCTGGGGGTTTTAAATGCTAGCAAAACATTTTTCACATATGTTTCTGGAACCTAAACAAAGTTTAAAAGATGCCGATCGTCAACCGGCAAAACTGGCGGATATCGTGTTTCATGTCGCTATCCTGTCGCTGATTCCGGCAGTATGTACTTATGTCGCATCGGTATATATCGGTTGGGACTTTGGTGTCAAAGAAGCCTTCCTGGTGAGTCAGGACAAGGCCATGATGATTGCCATAGCGACTTTTGTAATCTGTAATATTGGTGTTTATGCGCTGGGTTACGGTATCTGCTGGCTGGCCAAAACATTCGATGTTACGCCATCACCGGTTCACTGTATGGAACTGGCGGCATTTACCTCGGTTCCGCTGTTCTTTGCCGGTTTCAGCGCCCTGTTTCCGGTGTTGTACATTGACGTAGCCATCGTGACACTGGCGGTCGCCGCTTCGGTTTACCTGCTTTATGTGGGGGTTCCGATTTTCATGCACATCCCCCAGGAAGAAGGTTTCATGTATTCCACCTGGGTGGTCACTATCGGACTGGTCATGCTGGTTACCATGCTGGGTGCTGCCGTGTTTCTGATGAATTTCATCGGCACCGTTTGATCTGGCTGAACCCACAAAAAACAACGCCGGCTAAATGCCGGCGTTTGTTTTTGGATTAAGGAAAAGCCGGTATGGTTGGCTCTGTACCTTTGCCATGGGCTTCCTTATGGGCTTCGATTTTATTGGCGACATCCGCAATACGTTGTTGCGGCACATCGACCATTAACAGCACCTCACCGGATTCGATGGCCTGTTCGAAATGTTGCAGACTGCTGTTTTTCACACCACTGCCGACCATGCTCGAAATCCAGATACCAAGCAGGGCGCCTATGATGGTTGTCGCCAGTATAACCACGCCCATCATACTGGAAAGACTCAGCGAGATGATCGCGATCAGCCCGACTGCCAGGCCCGTCAGGCCACCCACCACAAGACCTGATTTGATAGCATGTACAATATCGGTGGTTTGCAGAACACTGGCTCTTGGCAAATCACTGATGGCTTCTTCGTCCTTGGCCAGAACATGTATATGGGATTCATCGATACGCGCCAGCAACAGTTCATTGACAATTTCTCGGGCGCTTTTGATTTCGGGGAGCAGATAATATAAACGTTGTCTCATAGTGGGTCTCCTTTTGAAGTTGAGCAGAATTGCTCGCGAGAGAACCGCGTAACTATTAGGACCGAGTATATCAGCAGCGTTCAGGAAATATTAATAGAGTCTGTTAATAGGGAACAGGTGCTGGGGATTAAAAAGGTTTATAATGAGTAAACACTTGTGCACCGGCCTGTTAGCAGCATCCTCGGGATGGAAACGACTCCAATCTATAAAGGTGACTTATGAGCGATCCGAATACTGATAAAGAAAAAAAGGTTTCATTCATTCAGGTTTTTCAGAGCACCATTGCCGCGGCTTTCGGGGTTCAGTCAGACAGGAACAGGCAGCGGGACTTTAAACACGGTAAACCGATTCACTATATCATCGCCGGTCTTATATTTACCCTGCTGTTCATTGCGACCATCGTATTGGTCGTACAGATGGTCGTCCCCGGTCAATAATGATTAGCCGATTCGGGAGATCTTCAGCAGGCGGTTCAGGTCCTTAAGGATCATTTTGGGTGGAATGCCGATGGGAAAGCGCATCATGACATTGCCCAGCGGGTCCATAATGTAAATTGCATTGGCACCTTCGGGACTGGTCATTTCGGGAAAGGCCTCGCTCAGGGTGGTCATTGACGCATACCCATGTAAGGCGTCCGGATATTCTGTATCGACCAGCGTTCGCAGCTCATCCGACATCGGCGCCGTATGGATCAGCATGTGTTTAAAGCGATTGGAATTCTTGCCCAGTGCAGTATTGATCTGTCGCATGTAATACAGTGCCTGCTTGCAGTCATCGCTGCAATCGCTGTTAGTGACCAGCATCATTTTCCAGATATGGATCAGTTCATCCCTTGATTGGGGTTCTCCGTTTTCATCGCTGATGTGCAGTGTTTCAATCTGTACCACCGGCTGGATCAGGTCGCCATGATTACCCATCTCATAATCATCGACCAGGAAAAAGTAGGCATAAGCGCCGACGATAGGAACGACGAATACGAGGATCAGTATCCATAAAGTTCGGTTGCTGCGTTGGGGGGCTTGCTGAGTAGCAGTCGGATTATCCGTCATTGGCTGTTTTCTCACGTTTGGTGTTGACGACAAAATAAATGATGGTCAGGGTTAGCGCCAGGGCAAACCACTGAAAAGCATAACCCAGATGTTTATCGCTGGTCATGTTGAATCGAATCGCCTGTTGATGCAATGCGAAGCGATTGTTTTGATCGAGCTTGACAACCATGGGGTAGACCGCCTGGCCCAGCGCAGATTCAACTTCGGAAAAATCGATAAACTGGCTCACAGCAGGCCACTGCTGGTAGTTGTTCACGTTATCGGCAAGAACCAGTGGGGCAGCAGGGGGTGTCATTAAAACGCCCTGTAAAGTCTCCTGAGCGCCTGGATCCGATAGCGACACATCGGGTAGCTCTGCTCGTGTATTTCCCTGCGCTATCCAGCCTCGATCAATCAGAACCAGCGGGCCGTGCTCACGTATTAGTGGTGTATAGACCTGGTAACCGGCCTGATGATTGAGAACCTGATTGTCGAGCAGTATCTGGTGCCCTGTATCGAATCGACCCTGCACGAAAACGGGAAGGTACATGCGGTCTTCCTTGCTGCGCGGCGCATCATCTATTTGAATCGCCGACTGTTCACTGCGTTGTTTGACCAGTTGTTCGAGATGCGTTTTCTCATCAGCGCGATCAAGTTGCCACATGCCGAGAGACACCAGGATATACAACAGCAGAATCGTAATCAGCGTCGGGATGAAGCTGGCTTTAAATTCCAGTTTGCCCATGGATATGGTAAAAAGGGGAAAGTTTACTGCGTTGATTACTTTCATCGATACGGTGTTAAGCCGTTAAAGGAAAACCATTGATTTT
>CBDULQ010000031.1:0-21315 GCA_965368115.1 uncultured Gammaproteobacteria bacterium
GCATGCCTGACTGCGCGCCCAGGACAGCACCGATCAGCATGACGCCGATGAACACAGCAGGGACCAGCAGGTGCCGCCCCGGTAAACCTCCTCCAGTCCGATGTTCACCTGCGGCGGTGCGCGTCTGTCTGACGAACAGCAGCGACCAGAAGCCGACGGTGAGCATGACCAGTAAATGGTCCACACCCAGTAAGGGGTGCAGCAAGCCATTGATCAGACCGTTGTCAGCACCATGACCCGGATGGGCCTGAGCTGCTCCGGCAACCGTCAGCAACAGGACGGTTGAAATAACACGTGTGAATTTCATCTTGTCGACTCCTCTTGCTTAACGGATTTTCACTTCGGTGAGTTCTTCGCCATCTTCCGACATCACGTGAGTCGAACAGGCGAGACAGGGATCGAAGCTGTGCAGACTGCGCAGGATTTCCACCGGCTCGTCGGGGCGCTCCATCGGGGTGTTCATCAGGCAGGCCTCGAAGGCGCCGATGTTACCCTTCGGATCACGCGGCGAACCGTTCCAGGTGGTGGGCACCACGCACTGGTAGTTCTCGATCTTGCCGTCCTTGATCTTCACCCAGTGGCCGAGACCACCACGCGGCGCGGCAGCGGTGCCTACACCTTTGGCTTCTTTGGGCCAGGTGGAGGGATCCCATTTTTCCATGTTGGCCGTCGCGCTATCGCCGTTCTTGATGTTGGTCATCAGATCGTTCCAGTCGTCGACCATCATGTCGGCGCAGTACTGGGATTCCAGCGCACGGGCCAGGGTACGGCCGATGGTGGACTGCAGCACAGTCTTGGCATCGGCGTTCATGCCGGCCAGCTGATTGAAGGTGGCGACACTGCGATTCACCTGCTCGACGACATAATCGACGTTCTGTGCATAAGCCAGGGTGTAGCGCGACAGGGGACCCACTTCCACCGCATGACCGCGCCAGCGCGGTGCCTTGATCCAGGAATACTTGGCGCTTTCGTCCAGCTCCTCGATATTGGTGCTGGTGCCCCTGGCATTGGGGCCGAGCTGGTAGTTCGGCTCGGTGATGCCGTCCCATGGATGCAGACCCTTGCTTTCGTCCGGGTAGCTGTACCAGGAATGCGACACAAACTCCTGTACCTGCTCCGGATCGCGCGGATCGATGGGGAAAACTTCGTCCCAGTTGTCGTTGAGGATGACCCCACCGGGCAGCTGGTCGGTGGACTTGTCGTAATTGACCTTGGGATAAGCGCCGTAGTCCATAACGTTCTTCGCGCCGTGACCGCCGCCGTACAACCAGTTCTTGTAGAAGCTGGCAATGGCGATGACATCGGGGATGTAAACGTTGTTGTTGAACTCGACCATTTCGTCGATGCGCGCCTTGACGAAATTCAGGCGTTCCATATTCAGCGGTGCGCCGGCAGACAGGTCGCCGTCCATGTTGATGGCACAGGGCACGCCGCCCACCATGTAGTTGGGATGCGGATTCTTGCCACCGAACACAGTGTGTACCTTGACGAATTCTTTCTGCATATCCAGCGCTTCCAGATAATGCGCCACCGCCATCAGGTCCACTTCCGGCGGCAGTTTGTAGGCCGGATTGGTCCAGTAACCGTTCTTGAACGGACCCAGCTGGCCGGATTCGACGAACTTACGAATACGGGTCTGGATATCGCGGAAGTAACCGGGACTGGACAGCGGATGACTGGGGGATACCATCTGCTGGATCTTCGAAGTTTCTTTCGGATCCGCTTTCAGCGCATTCACCGGGTTCACCCAGTCCAGCGCATGCAGGTGATAGAAATGCACCACATGGTCATGCACCTGCAGGGTTTTCGCCATCATCTCGCGAATCAGGTGGGCATTGGGTGGAATCTGGATGCCCAGGGCATCTTCCACCGCGCGTACGGATGTCAGTGCGTGACAGCCGGTACAAACGCCGCAGATACGTTCTACGAAGGCCCAGGCATCGCGCGGATCGCGACCCTTGAGGATCACTTCCAGGCCGCGCCACATGGTGCCGGTGGAGACCGCATTGCGGATCACATTGTTTTCGTCGACATTCACTTCACAGCGCATATGGCCTTCGATTCGAGTGACCGGATCGACAACGACGCGGCGACCGGATTTGTCCAGTGAATAGCCGTTAGGGGTCTGGATGATGCTCATTATTCCTGGTCTCCTTTCTGAGTGGCGCGCTTGATGGCGCTTACGCCGAGATGGGCTGCGGCAGCGATACCGACGATACCAGCGGCGGTGCCACCGACTTTGTCCGCATTGCTTTCAATACCGAACTGCTTGATATCGGTGAGGCGTGCATACCAGGAGCCCTTGTCCCAGAAACCGTCTTCGGAACAGCCGATACAACCGTGACCGGCCTGGATCGGGAAGGATGTGCCCTCGTTCCAGCGGATGGTGGAACAGGCGTTGTAAGTGGTCGGACCCTTGCAACCCATTTTGTACAGGCAGTAACCTTTGCGGGCGGCTTCGTCGTCCCAGGTTTCCACGAACTGACCGGCATCGAAGTGCGGACGGCGATAGCATTTGTCGTGGATACGCTGGCTGTAGAACATCTTCGGACGACCCTGGCGATCCAGCTCGGGAATGCGCTCGAAGGTCAGCATGTAGGTGACCACGGCGGTCATCACTTCGGCGATCGGCGGACAGCCCGGCACCTTGATGATGGGCTTGTCGTGAATCACCTTATGTACCGGTGTCGCCTGGGTCGGATTCGGTTTTGCCGCCTGGACGCAACCGTAGGAAGCACAGGACCCCCAGGAGATGATGGCCTTACAGTGTTTGGCCGCATGGGTGAGCTGCTCATGGAAAGGCTTGCCGCCGATGATGCAGGACATGCCTTCCTGGTTGAACGGGGGATTGCCTTCTACCGCCAGGATGTAGTTGCCGTCGTATTTTTCGATGGTTTCATCGATGATGGCCTCCGCCTGATGGCCGGCCGCCGCCATGATGGTGTCGTCATAGTCGAGCGATACCATGGACAGGATGACGTCCTTGGCCAGGGGATGAGCCGATCGAATAAAGGATTCGGAACAGCAGGTGCATTCCAGGCCATGTAGCCAGAGGATGGGTATCCGCGGCTTGGTCTCCATGGCATGGGCGATTTTAGGAACAAAAGACGGGCCAAGGCCCAGCGCGGCTGCGGTCAGGCTGCAGTACTTAAGAAAGCTGCGACGGGTAATACCCTGCCTGCGCATCACTTCGTAGAAGGTTTCAGTCATTCTCTCCTCTCCTGGGGCTCGCACCTGAAGCAGTGCGTTTAATTATTTGCCACCCGCCTTTTTGCAAGCGCTTTGCCAAGTTTGTTTTATCTAATAATTACAATGTATTAGGAGACTTTCCTGATAAATTACCTTGGAGAGGACTGAAAAGCTGAATACCGCTGCAATGGCACTAACCGGTAACCAGGTTTACACCCCGGAATACCGACCGGATCACACCTTAATTAAAGGTCGATCAGCGGTTTCGCCGAGCGGATAGCCGGCGGAAAGCTGCGATCCGCCTTCGACAAACAGATCGGCAACACTGGAACCAGTGTTCTAGTGCCGCTCTATCGACTGATAACAGACTTTCCGCCTTACCCTGCCGACTGGAAAGTTGATTGACCAGAAACAAATCCCACAAGCAAATGAGGCTTATTATTTTTAAGCTTGAATCAATGACTTGCCTACCCCGCCCAAATTGGCACATTCGTTGCCACTCACTGGAAAGTAAATTGGCGATCTGGCCGACAACGACGCGATTCGAGGTAAACATGACTTCACCCCAGGTGACCATTTTAGGTATAGGCAACGTACTCTGGGCCGACGAGGGCTTTGGCGTGCGCACGGTAGAAACCCTCAACCGACGTTACCGTTTCAACGACCATGTCGTGATGATGGATGGCGGCACCCAGGGCATCTATCTGGTCCAGCACGTACAGGCCGCGGACATTCTGCTGGTGTTCGACGCCATCGATTACGGTCTACCGCCGGGCACCCTGAAGCTGATCGAAGGCGACGACGTACCCAATTTCATGGGTGCCAAGAAAATGAGCCTGCATCAGACCGGCTTCCAGGAAGTGCTGGCCATGGCCGAACTGCTCGGCGATTACCCCTCTCACCTGTTACTGGTCGGCGTACAGCCGGAAGAACTGGAAGACTATGGCGGCAGCCTGCGACCCAGCGTGAAGGCGCAGATCGAGCCCGCCATCGAAGCGGCCCTGCAGTGGCTGTCCGACCTGGGTGTCGAATTCGAGAAACGCGACCAGCCACTCAGCGACGCTGAAAAGCTCAGCCCGGATCAGCTCAGCATGGATGCCTATGAAACCGGCCGTCCCGATGAACAGGCCGCCCTGCGCCTGGGTGATCCCCGGGTGCTGCTCAACGACCAGGTGCGCTTCGAACCGAAGCAACTGATCGAGCCCAGCCAGCGTATGAGCGTGAATGTGGATGCGCGGAGGAAAGACTGATGTGTATCGGAAATCCCATGCCGATACTGTCGGTACATGAACACTACGCCATCTGTGACGACCGCGGCAAACCGGTCGAAGTCGATACCCGACTGGTCGGCGAATGCCGTCCCGGTCAGTGGTTGCTGGTGTTCCTGGGGGCCGCCCGCGAATTGCTGGATGAAAACCGCGCCCGCGAAATGCAGGATGCGCTGGCCGCAGTGGAAGGCATCATGAACGGCAATCTGAACCGGGTCGACCACCTGTTCAGCGACCTTATCGATCGAGAACCGCCGGTTCCCGATCACCTGAAACCCCTGATCGGAGATAAATCATGACCTCCCCTTTGATTAACATGCTGATCGAACAGCATCACTACCCGCTGTTAACCGAAGATAAACTGGATAGCTTCCTGCAGCGCCATGAATACGCGGTGCTGTTCTTCACCGAAGAGCCGAGCCGATATCCCGAATCCAACGATGTCGCGGTCATTCTGCCGGAACTGGAAGCGGCGTTTCCACATCGCTTTACCCCGGCGGTGGTCGATCGCAGCCTGGAACCGGCACTCAAGGGGCGCTATGACATCAATGTATGGCCGACCCTGGTATTCCTGCGCAATGGCCGCTACCTGGGCAAAATCAGCAAGGTGCGCGACTGGTCGGTCTACATGGAACTGATCAGCGATATCCTTGATCGCGAACCCACCAGCAATCCCGGCCTGGGCATCCCGGTCGTCACCGAACAGAGAGATTCCAGCAATGCATAAATTTCCCGATATCAAGGTTGTCGGCCCCGGCAGCCACAGCAGCGAAGACGATCAACTGGAATACATGGAAATGCCGAAGGACATGTACACCTTCCGCAATCCGATCCTGCCGGAGCCGGAAGACGTCGAAGATATCGATGCCGGCAAACGGGTGCTGGAAAACGTGGTCGCCGCCCTTGGCCGGTATGCCCGGGCCCCGCAAGGCACCGCCATCGAGCTGGACGCACTGGACGAACGTAACCTGGATTTCGTCAACCAGGCACTGGGTGAAGGCGAAGTGAGTGTGAGCTTTGACAGTCCCTCGCCGATTCGCGCCCAGGAAGCGGTACTCGCCGGCGTCTGGCGCGTGCAGCATTTTAATGACCGGGGCGATGTAATTCGCGATACCATTGAAGTTGGCGATGTACCCTCGATGGTACGCAACGCGACGTTCAGCTCTGCGGGCGCCGACCTGAACGCCGATTATGAGGGCGCCGACCCGAGTGTACAGAACGCACCGGCGGTACTGGTCGAACTGGCCGACAAAATAAAGACCTGGCGACCGGACCAGGACGTGCATACCGTCAACCTGAGCCTGTTGCCGATTTCCGACGGCGACCTGGCACTGATCGGTGAACGTCTCGGCGTGGGTCCGGTGACGATTCTGTCGCGCGGTTACGGCAACTGTCGTATCGGTTCCACGGCATTCAATAATGTCTGGTGGATTAAGTACTTCAACTCCCAGGACGTGCTGATCCTGAACACCATCGAAGTGGTGGATGTACCGTCGGTGGCTCGCGCCGCGCCGGAAGACATCGAGGACAGTCGAGAGCGCCTGGACGAAATCCTGGAGCTGTATCGATGAACACGGCATTCGAAGGTTCCTACGGCGGCGACGACAGCCGCCTGAGCGACGATGCGCGTATGGAATGCAAGATCTGCTGGCATGTCTACGATCCGGCCGTCGGCGACGACTACTGGCAGATCCCCCCGGGTACACCTTTTACTCAATTGCCGGATCACTGGCGCTGCCCGGAATGCGATGGTGAGCGCAACCAGTTCATGGTATTGCAGGACGATTGATGATGACTGTTCAGCTAGAAGCATTGACCGAAGGCGTACGCCGCCACTTTCGTCATGTTCATGAAACCCGCATGAAGGATATTCCCATCCTCAATCCCGCTTTGCAGGTGCAGACCGTGGGTTTCCAGCATACCGAAAACGGCTGCCTGGGCGTGTTGATTACCCCCTGGTTTATCAGCCTGATGCTCTTGCCCTGCGAGGGTGACGACTGGCATGATTTGACCGTGGGTAGCACACAGACACACTACTTCCCCTCCGGCGCCTTCGATTTCCTGCTCGCCTACGATGTGGCGATCGGGCGATACCAGACCTGTTCCCTGCTGTCGCCGGTGCTGGAAATGGAGGACCAGCCGGCCGCTGTCGCATTTGCCGAAGCGGCCCTGGAAGCGCTGATGGATCCGGCGAATAAGGAAACCCGCGAACAACAGCAATATAAAGGTCAGCCGCTGGAACAAAACACGGCAGCAGAAGCCGAACAGGCGGTCGTGGACGACGCAAATCCGGACCAGGGCTGTGATCGACGTAATTTTCTGCGTGGCCGTTTTCGCGACGGTCGTGCTGTTGAGAAGGAATCGGCGTGAATTCTGCCACTGCCAATATCGAGGGCCACCTGAACATCTTCCTGGCGCCCGCCGCTGCGGAGGGCCGGGTGTCCATCGTATCCAGTCGACCGCTGACCCTGTGTCGGCTGTTCGAAGGACGCAGTGCAGCCGACACCCTGAAAACCATTCCCCTGCTGTTCAACATCTGCGGCCAGGCCCAGGGCATCGCCGCGGTACGCGCCTTCGAGTCGGCGCTGCAGACACCGGCGACCGAGGCGGTGGAAGCAGCCCGCGAAGACCTGAATCGGCTGGAAATGCTACGCGAACACCTGTTCCGCATTCTCGCCGACTGGCCGCAATATTATGGTCAGCTGCCGGATCATGCATTGCTGGCCGGCCTGGTCTCCCGTATCAATCGGCTGCGCAACGCCATCGATCCGGACCACCGCCTGTTGACTCAGCCGGGCCTGCACAACACCCGCCCTCTGGCCGCAGCGGTACAGGAGCAAATGCAGGCAATCCGCGACATTCTGCACCATACTTTATATATGACCGACCCCGTGACCTGGTTGCAGTACAACGCCACCCAGCTGATGGACTGGATCGACAGCCGGGATACGCCATTCACACGCCTGTTACGCCATGTGCGCGAACAGGGCTGGCAGTCACTGGGGGCGGCGGACACCGCGGCACTGCCGGAACTCGATTGCACGCGCCTGCTGGCGCAGCTCGACCACAAGCAGGCCGATGATTTCATTGCCAATCCGCGCTGGGACGAAACCGTTTACGAAACCGGCGCCTATGCGCGGCATCTGCAGCATCCCCTGCTGCGCTCGGTCGTCGCCAGTAGCGGCCCGGGATTACTGGCGCGCCTGGTGGCGCGTATCATCGAAATCGCCGATCTGTTCAATAATATGGATATCCCGAACCATCCGCATCAGGCCACATTCAGTGACGGCCTGAGCCAGCTGGAAGCTGCTCGGGGCCGGCTCTGCCATCGCGTGCAGATCGACGGGCAACAGGTGACCCGGTATCAGATCCTGGCGCCCACGGAATGGAATTTCTCCACTCAGGGACCGGTGGTCCAGGCGCTCAGCCAGGTCGCACGGGACAAGGGAACACTATTGCACGCACAGGCCAGTCTGCTGATCCACGCCATCGATCCCTGCGTCGGGTTTTCGCTGCACATCGATCACCAGGACCCGGTCATCGATCCACAGGGAGATCTGCATCATGCATGAAATGTCCCTGTGTGAAGGTATTGTCCAGATCCTCGAAGACCAGGCCCGGGCCCAGCAGTACAGCAAGGTGAAAACCGTCTGGGTGGAAATCGGCAGCCTGGCCCATGTCGATCCGGATGCGCTGCTGTTCAGTTACGACCTGGTGTGTAAAAACACCCTGGCGGAAGGCAGCACACTGGAAATCATCCACCAGCCGGCCACCGCCTGGTGTATGCAATGCGCGGAAAACATCAGTATCGAACAACGGTATGACCCCTGCCCGAAATGCGGCGGACATCAGTTACAGGTCACCAGCGGTGACGACATGCGAATCAAAGAACTGGAGGTAGAGTAATGTGCACAGTATGCGGTTGCGGTGACGGCGAAACCCGTATCGAGGGTCATGACGATCACCATCACAAACACGATCACGAGCATGATCACCAGCATGCGCACGACCACCAGCATGCCCATGACCATGATCATGATCATGATCACGACCACCATCACCACCATGACCATGCTCATCATCACGATCATGAGCATCATCAGCACGGCCATGACCATCACTACGGTCACGGCCCGGCCCGCGCCCATGCCCCCGGTATGAGCCAGACCCGCATGGTGCAGATCGAACAGGATATTCTCAGCAAGAACAACCAGTACGCCGATGCGAATCGTCAGCGACTGGCCGACCAGGGTATCCTGGCGCTGAACCTGGTCTCCAGTCCCGGTTCCGGCAAGACCACCCTGCTCACCCGCACGCTCGAGGATCTGAGCAAGCAACTGAAGCTGGGTGTCATCGAAGGCGACCAGGAAACCAGTAACGACGCGGATCGCATTCGCGCCACCGGCGTACCGGCCATCCAGATTAACACCGGCAAGGGCTGTCACCTGGACGCCCATCAGATCGGTCACGCACTGCAAAGCCTGGAACCGGAAGACGGTTCGGTGCTGTTCATCGAGAACGTCGGCAACCTGGTCTGCCCGGCCGGTTTCGATCTGGGTGAGGCCCACAAGGTGGCAATACTGTCGGTCACCGAAGGCGAAGACAAGCCCATCAAATATCCGGAGATGTTCCATGCCGCCGACCTGATGTTGTTGAACAAGGTCGACCTGTTGCCCTATCTGCAATTCGACGTGGAAAAATGCATGGCCTACGCACGCCAGGTGAATCCCGGCCTGCAGATATTCCAGGTCTCGGCCACTACCGGCCAGGGCATGCAGCAATGGTATGAATGGATCCGTCTGTCACGCCATACCCGACTGATCGGTCACCCGGTCATGAATGCACAGGATGCGCAAACCGAAGAGGCTAATCGCGCATGAACAGCAAGCTACCCACGGTGCTGGTGATCGATGATGAACCACGGTCACTGGAAACCCTGCGGCGCACGTTAGAAGAAGAATTTGAAGTCCTCACCGCGGAAAGCGCGGAGCAGGCTGAGCAGATTCTGGAACTGGAACGCATCCAGGCCATTCTCTGTGATCAGCGCATGCCCGGCGAATCCGGCGTCGAATTCCTGAGTCGGGTTCGCGAACGCTGGCCGGAAGTGATCCGCATTATTATTTCCGGTTACACCGATGCCGGCGACCTGGTGGAAGCGATCAACCAGGCTGGCATCTATCAATACATCAGCAAGCCCTGGCACCCGGAAAAACTGTTGCTGAAATTGCGCAACGCCATCGACCTGTTTCACCTGCAACGACAGAATTCATTACTGGCCAGCGAACTGCGCCTGAGTTCCGATACCCTGGCCGACGACCTTAAAGAAAAACGCGAACGCCTGCAGCAGACCTACAATGCTAACGACGGCATCGTGCGCAGCGACAGCAGTCCGATGAACGAGATCTGCGAAATGATCGGCCGCGTTGCACCTTACGATGTCAACGTACTGATCAGTGGCGAATCCGGAACCGGCAAAGAACTGGTGGCACGCGCCATTCATTACAACAGCACGCGACGTGACGGTCCCTTCGTAGCGGAGAACTGCGGCGCCATGCCCGACGAGTTGCTGGAAAGCGAACTGTTCGGACATAAACGCGGCGCCTTTACCGGCGCCAGTGAAGAACGCATCGGCCTGTTCGAACTGGCCGACGGCGGCACCGTGTTTCTCGACGAGATTGGTGAAATCTCGCCCGCCTTCCAGGTCAAACTGCTGCGTGTATTGCAGGAAGGCGAAGTCCGCCCCGTCGGCAGTAACAAACGCCGCAGCGTCAATGTGCGTGTGGTGGCCGCCACTAACCGCGACCTGGAAGCCGAAGTGCGCGCCGGCAATTTTCGCCAGGATCTATATTACCGTATCGCCACTTTCACCATCGGCCTGCCGCCGCTGCGTGAGCGCAAAAACGATATCGCCCTGCTCGCCCACAACCTGTTACAGGGTTTACAGAAACAACTCGGTAAAGATGCGCGCGGCGTCAGTCGCGAAGCCATCGACTGCCTGGAAAATTATCACTGGCCCGGTAACGTACGGGAATTGCAGAACGAGTTGAAGCGCATGCTGGTGCTGGCGCAGGGCGACGAGTTGGGTGCTGATCTGTTATCGCCGCATATCCTGCAGGGCGCGCAGGAAGAACAGACCGAAGACATGAGCATCATTCGCCAGACCGAAGGCAGTCTCAAGGAACGCCTGGATGCGCTGGAAGCCCGCATCATCAAGGAAACCCTGATTCGTCACCGCTGGAACAAAACGCGCGCTTCGGAAGAACTCGGCCTGTCGCGGGTCGGTTTGCGCAGTAAACTGGAACGTTACGGTCTGGAAAAAATCGACGGTATGGAATCCCTTGAAGCGAGGACTCGGAGCTAAGCATGACCAACACCGGTAGCGAATGGAATGACGACAGCATGCGCATGATCCTGGAACGGGTCGGCGAATCGAACAACGGTATCACCGATGAAACCGCGTGGATCGAAGTCATTCAGCGCATGGACAGCATCTACAGCGACATCGTGCGTTACCAGGTGGAACTCGAAGAAAAGAACGCCGGCCTGGAAGAAGCTCAGAGCTTTATCCACAGTGTGATTTCATCGATGAGCGATATTCTCATCGTCGCCGATACCTATGGCCGCATCCAGCAGGTGAACCGCGCCCTGGAAGATCTCATTGGGCGCACCCTGGACGATATCAAGGGTCAGCATCTATCGACTCTGTTCACGCCGGAATATGCACCGATGGCGGAAGATTTCGCCGAACACATTCGTGCCAATACCATTACCGATTGCGAAATCGACCTGGTCGATGCCTCAGGTCAGGCGACGCCGATCGCCATCAACTGCACACCGAGATACGATCACGACGGCCGCAGTTCCGGCCTGGTGATTACCGGCCGTCCACTGGGCGAGCTGCAGCGTGCGTACGACGACATGCGCAATGCGCACCAGCAATTGAAAGCGGCCCAGCAACAACTGGTGCAATCGGAAAAAATGGCCTCGCTGGGTCAACTGGTGGCCGGCGTCGCACACGAGCTGAACAACCCGATCAGTTTTGTATTCGGCAACATGCATGCATTGATGCGCTACGAAAAACGCCTGGGCAAATACATGACCGCCATTCATGATCCCAATATCAGCGAATGCGAGCGCGACGAACTGCGCAAGGATCTTAAAATCGATCGTCTGCTACAGGACATCGCCCCGCTCATCGAAGGTTCGCTGGAAGGCGCCGAACGCATCAGCGAAATCGTCGAAGACCTGCGTCGTTTCTCGACACCGAACCAGCAACAGCTGCAGGCCTTCGAACTGAGTCGCGTTATTCGCACCGCAACCGACTGGGTGGTCAAAGCACAACGGGAACGCCCGGAAGTCGATATCGACCTGCCCGACGTCATCAACATCACCGGTTACGAAGGTTATGTGCACCAGATTCTGGTCAACCTGGTCCAGAATGCATCCGATGCGGTCGAGAAACAGCCGCAGCCGCACATCTGGATTACCTCGGGTCGCAGCAACGGCGACGTATGGATCAAGGTGCGCGACAACGGACCAGGCATCAGGCCCGATGACCTGTTACGTATATTCGATCCCTTCTATACCACCAAGGCGGTCGGTAAAGGCACGGGACTTGGCCTATATATCAGTTATAACCTGGCGACCGATCAATGCGGCGGCAAACTGAAAGCCGAAAACCACCCGGATGGCGGCGCGGTATTTACCCTCAGTTTGCCCATCGAGGTAACACCATGAATACTCCATTTCGCGTTTTATGGCTCCAGTCCGGCGGTTGCGGTGGTTGCAGCCTGTCTCTGCTGAATGCCGAATCTCCGGACCTCTACACCACCCTGGAAATGGGTGGCGTTGAAATACTCTGGCACCCGTCACTGAGTGAAGCGTCAGGGGAAGAATTTATCGCATTACTGAATCGTATTCTGGATGGCGAACAACCACTCGATGCACTGTGCCTGGAAGGTTCCGTCATGCAGGGACCGAACGGGACCGGTCGTTTTCATATGCTGGCCGGTACCGGTCAGTCGATGATGGAATGGATTCGCCAGCTGGCGGAAAAAGCACGCTATACCATCGCCATCGGTAGCTGTGCCGCATTTGGCGGCATCACCTCCGGCGGTGACAATCACGTGGAAGCCTGCGGCCTGCAATACGACGGTTCGGTTCAGGGCGGTTTACTGGGTAAGGACTGGTCCAGCGACGGTGGCCTGCCGGTGATCAACATTGCCGGCTGCCCGACTCATCCCGGCTGGGTCACCGACACCCTGCTGCAACTGGCACAGAATGAATTCGGTGCAGCGGATATGGACGAGTACCGGCGACCGACCAGTTACACCAACCACCTGGTGCATCACGGTTGCGTGCGCAACGAGTTCTATGAATTCAAGGCCAGCGCGGAGCGCCCTTCCGACCAGGGTTGCATGATGGAACACATGGGCTGTCTCGGCACCCAGGCCCATGCCGACTGTAACCGTCGTCCCTGGAACGGTGAGGGTTCCTGTATTCGCGGCGGCTATGCCTGCATCAACTGCACCGCGCCGGAGTTTGAAAGCCCCGGACACACCTTTGCCAGTACCCCCAAGGTTGCCGGCATTCCCATCGGCCTGCCGGCCGACATGCCCAAGGCCTGGTTTGTGGCACTGGCTTCGATTTCCAAAGCGGCGACCCCAAAACGTTTACGTGAAAACGCGGTTGCCGATCATATTGTCGTACCCCCTTCGATAACGATAAAAAGCGACAAAAAATAGGGAGCCTGCTCAATGAGCAACAATGAAAATACCCGGCGTATCCTCGGTCCGTTCAATCGGGTCGAAGGCGACCTGGAAGTCAAAGTGGATATATCCGCGGGACAGGTCACCGAAGCCTGGGTCAACGCACCGCTATACCGTGGCTTCGAGACCATCCTCGCCGGTAAGGATCCGCGCGATGCTCTGGTCTATACACCGCGCATCTGCGGCATCTGTTCGGTGTCCCAGTCGGTGGCTTCGTCACGTGCCATCGCCGCAGCCCAGGGCCTGGCCGCAACCGCCAACGGACGCCTGGCCACCAACATTATTCTCGCCTGCGAAAACCTCGCGGATCACCTGTCACATTTCTATCTGTTCTTCATGCCGGATTTTGCCCGCGAAGTGTATAACGATCAGCCCTGGTACAACGACATCCGCCAGCGCTTCCAGGCACAACAGGGAGCCGCATCACTCGACGTGTTACCGCAACGCGCTGAATTTATGAAACTCACCGGTATTCTGGCCGGTAAGTGGCCGCACTCACTGGCACTGCAACCGGGCGGCACCACGCGCGCCATCGATTCACGGGAAAAGCTGCGCCTACAGGGTCTGATCATGGGATTCCGTCGCTTTCTGGAAACCACCGTGTTCGGCGATAAACTGGAAAACATTCAGAACCTGACCAGCATCGATGCGTTGCTGGCCTGGCGCGACAATCATCAACACTCGGACTTCGGCCGATTCCTGATGCTGGCGGACAGTTTACAACTGGATCAACTGGGCCGTGCCGGCGATAACTTTATGAGTTACGGTGCGTATCATCTGGACGAACAGATTAGCGACGACATCAACCAGGATACCCACGCGTTTAAACCCGGCCTGTGGTGTAATGATCAACTGGAAACACTGGACCCGTCCCTGATCACCGAAGATATCAGCCACGCCTGGATGCGTGCGCAGCGCGAACCCAAACACCCGTCACAGGGCACGACCATGCCCGACGAAAACGCCAGCGGCGCTTACTCCTGGTGCAAGGCACCGCGTTACAACAAACGTGTCGTCGAGGTTGGCGCCCTGGCGCGACAGGTGATCGACGGTCATCCGCTGATTCGCGCACTGGTTGCCGAATCCGGCGGTAATGTTCAGAACCGTGTCATCGCCCGGCTGCTCGAGCTGGCGCGAGTATTACCATTGATGGAAATCTGGAACAAGGAAATCAAGCTGGGCGAAAGTTTCTGCGAAAGCGCACACATCCCCCGGGAAACACAGGGTATGGGCCTGGTCGAAGCGGCACGCGGCAGCCTCGGTCACTGGCTGGATGTTCGCAACGGACTGATCCTGAATTATCAGATCATCGCACCAACCACCTGGAATTTTTCACCACGCGACGAAAACAATATTCCCGGTGCTCTGGAACGGGCACTGGTCGGAACTCCGGTTGATCGAAACGGGCAGGAATCGGTGGCGATTCAGCACATCGTGCGTTCTTTCGATCCCTGCATGGTTTGCACCGTGCACTAACCGACAACAGACTGAATCGAGGCTAGATCATGTGCTTGGGTATTCCCGGACAAATTATTGAAATCACCGACACCGCCAATATGCTTGCCAAAGTCGATGTGGGCGGCGTCAAACGATCGGTCAACATCGCCTGCATTATCGATGCGGAACACAGCGCCGAACAATGTGTCGGCGACTGGGTGCTGGTCCATGTCGGTTTTGCCATGAGCCGTATCGACGAAGCGGAGGCACGGAAAACCATGGCGCTACTGGAAGAGCTGGGAGAGGCACAGGACGAACTCGCCGCCATGCAAAATTCCGGCGCGTAACCATGAGCAACGACAACGATCATCTGAAATCACTTTATCCTTTTCTACACGGCAGTGAAAAAGATCCGGCCAGCGAACAGCAGGCTCTGCTGAATTCTGTTCAGCAGAAAGCGGCCCATAGTCTCGATGTCAAACAGAAATTTTTCGATACCCATGGCGAAGCGCTGATCGAAGCTGCACGTGCCGTGGCCGGCGTTTATCTCAACAAGGGTCGCATGTTCAGCATGGGTAACGGCGGTTCCAGCTGCGACGCTGCACATTTCGCCGTGGAGTTTCAGCATCCGGTCACCGCCGGCCGCCCTGCACTGCCCGCGACGAATTTATGTGTCGACACCGCCGTGATGACCGCTGTCGGCAATGATGTCGGCATGGAACACATTTATTTACGCCAGCTCGACGCACACGGCAAAGCCGGTGACGGATTAATGGGCTTTTCGACCAGCGGCAATTCCGCCAACCTGCTCGCGGCTTATCGCAAAGCCAAAGAGCTCGGCATCGTTACCCTGGGTCTGGCCGGCGGCAGTGGCGGCGATATGAAGAACAGCGGCCTGGTGGATCATTGCCTGGTCGTCGATACCGATTCCATACACCGGGTCCAGGAGGTACACGTGGCCTGCTATCACATCCTCTGGGACCTGGTACACACTTTACTTGCCGACCATCGCGGCAAGCTCGGAGCGCAATCATGAAGTACGTAGATGAATTCCGTGATCCGGCCAAGGCGAAAGCCCTGGTCGCTGATATTCAAAAATGGCTGGATAAGATACCCACCATCGAACAACGTCCCTTGCAGTTGATGGAATTTTGCGGCGGCCATACCCACACTATTTTTCGTTACGGTATCGAACAGATGTTACCGGACGGTATCGAGCTGATTCACGGTCCCGGTTGTCCGGTATGCATTCTGCCCATGGGCCGTGTCGACGACTGCGTCACCCTGGCGGAACGTCCGGATGTCATCTTCACCACCTTCGGCGATGCCATGCGCGTACCCGGATCGAAGAAAAGCCTGTTGCAGGCCAAAGCTGATGGCGCCGATGTGCGCATGGTGTATTCACCACTGGATGCACTCGACCTGGCGCGTAAAAACCCGGAACGTGAAGTGATCTTTTTCGCACTGGGTTTCGAGACCACCATGCCCAGCACGGCACTGACCGTATTACAGGCGGAACGCGAAGGCATCGACAACTTCTCTCTGTTCTGCAATCACATCACCACCGTACCCACCATCAAGGCAATACTGGATTCACCGGATATGCAACTGGATGGCTTTCTCGCGCCCGGACATGTGAGCATGGTGGTGGGCGAAGACCCGTTCAAGTTTGTGGCCGAAACCTATGAAAAACCCATTGTGGTAACCGGGTTCGAGCCGCTGGATATTCTGCAATCGATTCAGATGCTGGTGAAACAGATTGCCGAAGGTCGTTGTGAAGAGGAAAACCAGTATGCACGCGTGGTACCGGCCAAAGGCAATATGCCCGGCCTGGATGCGATTCATCAGGTATTCGAATTACGTGAATTCTTTGAATGGCGCGGCCTGGGCTCCATCGATCACTCGGGTGTCAAAATGCGCGATGCCTATGCCCGCTTCGATGCGGAACGTAAATTCTCGGTACCCAATCTTAAAATTGCCGATCCCAAATCCTGCCAGTGCGGCGAGGTATTGAAAGGTGTGATCCGACCCTGGGAATGTAAAGTGTTTGGTGGCGCCTGTACGCCGGAAACACCGCTGGGTGCATTGATGGTTTCATCGGAAGGCGCCTGCGCCGCTTATTATAATTTTGGCAATCTGCCCGAACTGCTGGCCAAACGTAAACAGCAGGAGAAAGAAAGAGGAGCCGTGGCATGAGTCTCCCCGCTAATAAACCCAGGCGCACTCTCAAGGGCGATGTCATTACCCTCGCCCACGGCAGTGGTGGAAAAGCCATGCGTGACCTGATCGATGACGTTTTTGTCGGTGGATTCGATAACGATACCCTGGCACAACTCGAAGATCAGGCACGTTTCGACCTGAACGGTTTGCTCAGTGCCGGTGAACACCTGGCCATGACCACCGATTCTTATGTCGTCGACCCGCTGTTTTTTCCCGGTGGCGACATCGGCAAACTGGCGGTGACCGGTACCGTGAATGATCTTGCCGTGGGCGGTGCAAAACCCCTTTATCTCACCTGCGGCATGATCATCGAAGAAGGCTTACCCGTGGACACCCTACGCCGCGTGGTGCAATCCATGAAAGCCACTGCCGATGCGGCCGGCGTTCAAATTGTCACCGGTGATACCAAGGTGGTCGAAAAAGGCGCCGCAGATAAACTGTTCATCAACACTGCCGGTATCGGTGTCATCCCCAGGGGCATCAATATCGCGAGTCATCGTGCGCATCCGGGCGATGCCATCATCATCAACGGCTATATCGGTGATCATGGCGCCGTCATTGCCGGTAGTCGCGACGGCATGGACCTGGAAAACGATATCATCACCGATTGCCAGCCGTTAAATGGCCTGATCGAAGCCATGTTACAGGTATGTCCTGATATTCATTGCATGCGGGATGCTACACGGGGTGGTGTCGCCACGGTATTGAATGAATTCGCCGAATCCAGCCAGTGCAGTATACGGATCGATGAAACCGCTTTACCGGTACGCCAGGACGTGCGCGGACTGAGTGAAATCCTCGGCCTCGACCCGCTGTACCTAGCCAATGAAGGCAAGCTGATTGCCATCGTGCCCGGCGATCAGGCCGAATCGCTGTTAACCACCATGCGTGAGCACGAAGCCGGACGCGACAGCGCCGTGATCGGTTACGTTGAAGCGTCACCGGCAGGCAGCGTGGTGTTGCAGACGGCCTTCGGTGGCGAGCGCATCGTCGATATGCTGGTGGGTGAACAGTTGCCCCGCATCTGCTAATCCTTTCCTGAACACTGACCGGCGACAGCTTGCCGCCGGTCTAAGCCCTCACTTTTCTCGAATTCACCCCGTAACATCCACTTTATACATCCCGTTTCCGAAAGCTGTCACCGTACCTTGCAGAATATGTTCTAGTATTTGAGAAGCGCCGACCGCTGCATGCCAGAAAAGGAATATTTATTCCAGGGAACCTCTGATTAACTCTGGGCTAGAAAGATTGAGAACCAGAATGTTCAAATTCAAGGCGCGGATCGCACGTAATAGCCCGCTATTGCGAAGATTCGCAACGAAGAAGTTGGACATGGACTCAAGGTTTCCGTCCATGAGTTAATCAGAGGTTCCCTAAATCGGCCCCGGGGCGCACTATGTTTAATACAGGAGACAATAATGAAACTAACGGGACTATTGCTGGCACTCTGCCTCACAATCATGACAACGGCCATGGCCGATGAACCACCTCAGCTGAATGAGGAACAACAGCAGTACTTAATGCAAGCCAAAAAGATCTGGGATTCACTGGATCGCCAGAAAGGCAGCATCAAACTGCCCAATGGTGTCGCAACACTCGAGGTACCGGACAGCTTTTACTATCTCAGCCCGAAAGATGCGAAAACCGTGCTGGTCGATGTATGGGGTAATCCCCCGGAAACCGCCGGTGATATCCTCGGCATGCTGTTTCCCGCCGACTCGACACCGTTCGACGAAAACGCCTGGGCGGCCACCATTCGCTACGATGAAGACGGCTATGTATCCGATGAAGACGCGGATCATATCGACTACGACGAGCTGCTGGCCGACATGAAAAAAGGCACACGGGAAGCCAGCCGCGAACGCGTAAAACAGGGTTATGAACCGATCGAACTGGTCGGCTGGGCCGCCAGGCCCTATTACGACAAACAGTCCCACAAACTGCACTGGGCCAAAGAGGTTCAGTTCGGTACTGATCCAATGCACACTCTCAATTACAATATTCGAGTGCTGGGTCGCAAAGGTGTGCTAGTTGTGAATTTTATCGCCGGCATGAATCAACAGGCGATGGTCGATCAGAACATCGATACCGTCCTTGCCATGGCCGAGTTTAACAAAGGCAATCGCTACGAAGACTTTAATCCCGACATGGACAAGGTCGCCGCATACGGCATTGGCGCCCTGGTCGCCGGAAAGGTTGCCGCCAAAACCGGTCTACTGGCTGCCGGCCTCATCTTTCTGAAAAAATTCGGCGTATTCATACTGGTCGGTATCGGCGCCCTGTTCGGAAAACTGTTCCGTCGCAAAAGCGCCTGATTCGTTACCCCCATGCAGTATTTCGTCGCGCCGAAATGCTGCATGGGGATACGTATTTATGTTTCGAACTTTTATCCCTCTGTCACCACTCAATCGATATAAGTCGATTAACTACTCAGGATGAGGGCTATGAGCCTGCATAAAATGACAGAACAGATTCAGGCCGCCTGGGCCTATGAACAGTTATTCGTACCCAGCCTGTTTGCACCCTGGACGTCGGTGGTGGCTGAGACGGCGGAAATCACTCAACGCCATCATGTGCTGGATATTGCGTGCGGTACGGGTGTACTGGCTCGTGAAGCCCGGTTCCGAGCAGGCCAACAGGGCCATGTTTGCGGCCTCGATATCACCCCCGGCATGCTCGAAGTCGCGCGTCAGATTTCTCCTGATATTCACTGGTATCAGGGCGATGCCATCGAACTTCCGTTTCAGCAGCATCAATTCGATCGTGTGGTCAGTCAGTTCGGGCTGATGTTTTTCAGTGATCGAATCGCCGCCCTGAAACAGATGAGACAGGTCTTGAAACCGGGCGGACTACTCACGGTTGCGGTATGGGATAGCCTGCACAACCTCCCGGTCTTCTCCTGCCTGGTCGATATCCTGGATCAGTTTGCCGGACGCAAAGCCGGCGATGCGCTACGAGCACCATTTAATCTCGGTAACATCCCCCAGCTACAGCAACTGGCCGAGCAGGCTGAACTCGATCAGATCCAGATTAGCACTTACCAGCGCAAGGCACGCTTTCCTAATCTTCGTAGCATGGTCGAAGCCGAACTGCGTGGCTGGCTACCGGTCATGAATGTCATGCTCGACGAAATGACGATTAAAAATATTCTGAACGAAGCAGAACAGGCACTCGGCGGTTTTGTCGACGAGCAAAACAGACTGGAATTCCCGATGACCGCACACCTGCTGCGGGCCTGTAATATGCATTACGTCTAGACGTTTGATCGATGCGAGTCATTGTGAGAAAACAACGATAGACCTGTATAGCATCGACCACAGTGGATTTGCGATCATACTGAGCCCGGCCATTCACCGGGCTCAACCTCACATTACCCGACCATTGCCCGAATCGCGTTGACGCATTGCAGCGCATGTTGCTCCGCCACTGCAGCCGTCTTGTGATAGAGGTCGGCATTGTTGGCGTCACCGATCACATAGACATTGCGGTAGTGAGTGGATTCCATGGTATTCGGAATCACCTGACACCAGTCGCTCTGCACATTGAGCCCTGCTTCACGGGCAACCAGGCCGGCCTGTTGCGGAGGAATGATATTCATTACACCGGCCTTGATGTGATCGCCCCGGGTGTATATCGTATTGCTGGCGAGGTCGATTTTCTTGACTTCACCGCCCTGCTCGGCATTAACCCATTCAACCGTACCCGGACCAAACTTCTCGTCCCACTGTTTGAGCTGGCTGTGCATCGCCGGAAAGACATCATTGTGATCCAGCAGCAGCACCCTGGAACGCGATTTGAACGATTTCAGGTAATGGGCCACACGGGTTGCCCGTTGATAAGGTCCCTGGGGAAACTGGTAGGGCATTTTTGGTACACTGATGACAACACTTTCGCCATCCTGCATGGCTTCGATGGCTTTCCATAAACCCAGTTCATTACTTGGGTGAGACCAGGCATGCAATAAGCGGGTTTCATCACCATCAACGAGTTTAGCGATGGCATCCCATTTAAAATCCACACCCGGCGCCAGCACCAGGAAGTCAGCAGACAATGTTTTGCCGGACTGCAGATAAATGTTCTTTTCCGCCGGATCGACCCGACGCACGTGATCCGCGATCACTTCGACACCCAGTTCGTCCAGCACATCCTTACCGACCGGCTTGTACTGATTCTGGATCGCATAGAATTGCGCGTCATAAGCCTTTTCAACCGCCGGATCGATGAGACTGACCCAGGCATTGGGTAAAGACATCTTCAGATAGGCCGCTGCCCGCGTACCTGCTACACCACCGCCTACTATAATGATGCGGCTGTTCGTCGCTGCTAAACTCGTCGTCATGGGTAAGGATGCCAGGGCAACCAGGTTGCCGATACTTTTAAGGAAGGAACGTCTGCTTTTCATTACACACCTCGTAATAAAGATTAACCGTCAG
>CBDULQ010000032.1:0-21262 GCA_965368115.1 uncultured Gammaproteobacteria bacterium
CAGACCGGTGATGCGGTGCTCGGTGGCCTGGCCCTGTTCGCCCTGAGCATGGGTATGGGCGCTCCGCTCATCGCCATCGGTACCTCGGCCGGCAAACTGCTGCCCCGTGCCGGCATGTGGATGGATGCGGTCAAAGCCGTGTTCGGCGTGATGCTGATCGGTGTCGCCATCTGGATGCTGGAACGCATCATTCCAGAAGCGATCAGTCTGGCCCTGTGGGCGGCCCTGTTCATCGTATCCGCGGTGTACATGGGTGCGCTGGAAACCCTGAAAGCGGAAGCCACCGGCTGGACCAGGCTCTGGAAAGGCCTGGGCCTGATTCTGCTGATTTACGGCGCTCTCCTGCTGGTCGGTGCCACCGCCGGCAGCAAGGATATGTTCCAGCCGCTGAAAGGCCTGGCGGCTACCGGCTCGGCGCAGGCGGCGCATCAGGAACTCGCCTTCAAAAAGATCAAGGGCCTGGACGGTCTGAACCAGGCGCTGGCCGATGCCAAAGCCCAGGGCAAACCGGTGATGCTGGATTTCTATGCCGACTGGTGTGTGTCCTGTAAGGAAATGGAGAAATTCACCTTCTCCGATCCGGCCGTGCAAAACATTCTGTCCGATGCGATGCTGCTCAAGGCCGACGTGACACCTAACGATGAACTGGACAAGGAACTCTATAGCCACTTCGGTATCATCGGCCCGCCGGCGATCATCTTTTATGATGCGGCGGGAAATGAAAAGCGTAATTTTCGTGTCGTAGGTTTCATGCCGGCTGAAAAATTCGCACCCCACGTTAATCGTGCCATCCAATAAAACCGAGTCATTATGAATAAGAATGTCATTTTCGTACTGGTCCTGATCATCGCCGCCGTTTCCGGCTTTGCCCTGCAGCGGGTCATGATCGATCAGGAAAATCAGAACCTGAGTGCCGACAGCGGCGACGCCCCGTCCGGCGATGTCAGCGTCATCGGCCAGCCGCGTCCCGAGTTCACTCTCAAGGACCTGGAAGGCAAGATGCGCAACATCAAGGAATGGGACGGCAAGGTCCTGCTGGTCAATTTCTGGGCCACCTGGTGCCCGCCCTGTAAAAAGGAAATTCCCGCTTTCATGGCGCTGCAGGATCAATACGGTGAGCAGGGCTTCCAGGTGATTGGTGTCGCCATCGACGACGAACAGTCGGTGAAAGATTACGCCGACACCATGGGCATCAACTACCCGATCATGGCCGCGGAACTGGAATCGCTGGATATCGCCCGCGCCTACGGCAACCGCATTAGCGCGCTGCCGTTCAGTGCCTTCATCGATCGCGACGGCAAGATCGTCATGACCCGTCCCGGCGAACTCAGCCAGGAAGAAACCGAACAGATCCTCAAACCGCTGCTATAAACCCTTTCGGCCACGGGCGTCCGGCCCGTGGCAACCCTTCCCACCGATCGACCCGATGATCCGGGTTATTAAGTACCCTTTAAGAAATTAGGATTATTTTCCCAAATTGCCAAACTTTTCTCAGTAAATGGGCCTGCCGCCCACTATTGTTTGCATCATGAACAGTGAATTCGAAATCGCCTCCCTGGCTTACTACCTGATGCCGGTTCTGCTGGTCAGCAGCTATGCCCTGTATCGTGGCCAGGTACACAAACGTAATCGACTGGTCCTGGAGCGCGCGCAATCGGCCGGGCTGGCGGAACCCGTCTCTTTACATCCCATTTTCGACGAAGTGAAATGCCTGGGCTGCAAAGCCTGTGTCAGCGCCTGTCCGGAAAAAGACAAACAGGTGATCGGTATCGTCGCCAACAAGGCCCAGCTGGTGAATCCCTCCCATTGCATCGGCCACGGCGCCTGCAAGAAGGCCTGTCCTTTCGACGCCATCACCCTGGTGTTCGGCTCGGAAAAACGCGGCGTGGATATCCCCATGGTCAGCGAAAACTTCGAGACCAATATTCCGGGCATTTTCATCGCCGGAGAACTGGGCGGCATGGGGCTGATTCGCAACGCGGTGGAACAGGGCAAGCAGGCGCTGGCGGCGATCAAACAGTCGCTGCGCAAGAATCAGCCCGATGACGTCCATGACGTGATCATCGTCGGTGCCGGTCCGGCGGGATTTTCCGCATCCCTGGCTGCGCAGGAGAGCAAACTCAAATACCTGACCCTGGAACAGGACAGCCTGGGCGGCACTGTCTTCAATTTCCCGCGCGGCAAGGTGGTGATGACCCAGCCCGCCAACCTGCCCATGGTGGGCAAGATCAAGGTCCGTGAAACCTCCAAGGAAGCGCTGCTCAGTATCTGGCAGGACATCGAACAACGCACCCGGGTACAGATTCAGTATCGCCAGAAAGTGGATGCCATCGAACGTGCCGAACACGGGTTTACCGTCACCACGCCCAGCGGCCAGTACAAAACACAAACCATACTGCTGGCCATCGGCCGCCGCGGCACACCGCGTAAACTCGGTGTGTCCGGAGAAGAATTGCCCAAGGTGGTGTATCGACTGATCGATCCGGAACAGTACATCGGCCACAAGGTGCTCATCGTCGGCGGCGGCGACAGCGCCCTGGAAGCCGCGCTCAGTATCGCCGAGCAACCGGACACCCGGGTTGCCCTGTCCTATCGCAGTGCTTCGTTTTCCCGCGCCAAGGAAAAGAATCGTCAGCGTATCGAACAGGCTGCGGCCAGTGGTCAGATTCAGGTGCTGTACAGCTCCAATGTCACACACATCGACGAACGCTCGGTCACCCTCGCCACTGAGTCCGGTGACCTCACCCTGGATAATGACGCGGTGATCATCAACGCCGGCGGCATTCTCCCCACAGCATTTCTCAAGGACATCGGCATCGAAGTCGAAACCAAGTTCGGAACCGCCTGATGAAGAATTTTCTGCACCCGCCTCGTCGTCCGCTGGTCTGCGCCCTGTTATTGAGCCTGAGTCTGGCGTCGAGTCTACCGGCTGCGGCGGCAACGCTAGAACAGGCCAAACAGATGATCCGCCTGAAAAATTTTCAGGGGGCGCATCGCGTGCTGCTGGAACTGGCGCGCAAGGGTGATCGCGAAGCCCAGTATCGACTCGCCACCCTGTATCGCAATGGACACGGTGTCGATCGCAATCTGCAACAGGCTTTCAAATGGTATCGGGCCGCAGCCCGACAACAGCATGTGAAAGCCCAGTACGAACTGGGCATCATGTATAAATCGGCCATGGGTACCGAGCAGGATGTAAAGAAGGCCGCTTACTGGTTTTCCCGCGCCCAGCAGAATCGACACCCACGTGCAGCGGCTCAGCTCAAGGCATTGAACCAGCCGAGTCTTCCGGAGCAGATCGATTTTGCGCGGGTTCGTCACGCCATCAGCAAACAGGATAACAACGGCCTGCCGCAGATGTTGCGCGAAATCGATCTGCAGGAACGCGACAGCGCCGGTAACAACCTGTTGCATATCGCGGCCCAGTACCACAACACCGACGCGGCCAGCGTACTGATCAAGGCGGGTGTGGATCGCAATCAGCGTAACAAAACAGGTGATACCCCGCTGATGATTGCAACCGACCATGACGATGGTGAGCTGATCCACCTGCTCAGCGACCGTGACAACATCAACCTGGGCAACCGGGATCAACAGACCGCCTTGATACTGGCGGCACGCAATGGCCAGAGCCAGACACTGCGCGCGCTGATCAAAGCCGGCGCGCGGCTGAATTCAAAAGATCGTTTCGGTCATACGGCGCTGGATTATGCCCAGGCTCGCCAGCATAAAAATGCGCGCCAGATTCTGCTTGCCGCGGGTGCACGGGCCAGTCGTCAACAAACGCAAACCAGCCATCGCATCAATACCGCGAACAAGACTGATTTTTACAAGGACTGGACCGGGATCATGATTGCCGCCTGGAAAGGCGACCTGGATACGCTGCGTTTCGAACTGAAAAAATCGGCCCAGATCAACAAACAGGACGCCCAGGGTTTTAGCGCGTTGATGCGCGCCGCAATGAAAGGCCATGCCGAAGCACTGACCCTGTTACTGCAGCGCGGCGCCAGTGTGAATGCTGCAAACAAACAGGGCCAGAGCGCGTTGATGCTGGCCGCGGATGCCGGTCAGCAAAAATCCATACAGCTGTTGCTCGAGCACAAGGCGGAGGTCAACCAGACCAACCGCAGCGGCGCTCATGCATTGATTGCCGCGTCGCGCAACGGACACACACAGGCCATGGACCTGCTACTGAAAAGCGGCGCCAACATCAACCTGCAACAGAAGAACGGTATGAGCGCCCTGCACTGGGCGGTAAAGAACCAGCATGCGGACAGTGTCGATCTATTATTGAAACGCAGGGCAAAGACGGAACTGCGTGATGCCCAGGGTCGTGGCGTACTGTTCCTGGCCGCGCAAACCGGGCAGACTGAAATGATGAACCGCCTGGTCGCTGCCGGTGCCGATGTTAACCTCACCGATCAACACGGCGACAGTTTATTATCCTATATCGCCGAGCACGGTGACGCCGCTGCAGTCACTCGCCTGTTGAAACACGGTGCGGACGCCAATCGTGCCGGACACGCAGGCAACACGCCACTGATGATCGCCGCCGACAAGGGCCGCCTGGATAATGTCAACGCGCTGCTCGCGTACAGCGACAACATCAATCGCAAGAACCAGTACGGTGACACGGCTTTGATCATGGCTTCGCGCAACGGCCATCAGGATGTCGTTGCTCTGCTGCTGCAGAATAAGGCCGCCACCCAGGTACGCAACAAAAACAAGAACACCGCATTGACCCTGGCGGAACAGGGGCATCACGACGCCATCGTCAAATTACTCAAACAATATGCCGCCGAATCGGAAAGCATCTGGGATATCATTCGATAATTTTTTTCAGATAACGTCCTGGATCATCTTTTCCAAACATCCAGTGACATTCTAGAAGGTGTAGATATAACCGGCATACAGTCGATAGCTGGTTTCATTCACATCGGCGAGTACCGGGTCGGTCTGGGTTCGGTCTTCATATTCCAGCTGTATTTCCAGCTCCATGTCGCGATTGTAGCGATACTGTACGCGCACCGATGGCCGCAGCTTGTTGACGTCACGACCGTCATCATAACTCCGGTCTTCATAACGAAAACGTGGATTGATGCGCCACTTACGACCGATCCGGTATTTACTGCTCAGATTCAATACCATAACATCCGAACTATAAAATTTGCTGAACCGCAGGTTGGCGATATTGATATCGTTTTCCAGCCACAGGCTGTTGGCAATGACACCGGCTGAAGCGCTGTATTCGTTGCCGGTGCCTTCGGTGGCCTCGACCCCCAGGGACGCATCGGTGCCGGACAGATTGGAAAGGGTCAAGTCGGCATTCACTTCCAGGCGTTCGGACAGGGGTTTACGATACAGGGTCGTCAGTGACTTGTAGGTCGCCGTACGCTGCAGGGAAAGCTGCTCGATTTCATCTTCATCCAGTGTCTCCAGCAGGTCGTTCAATGTCGATACACCGACCTGCCCCTGCAGAGCGCTGCTCGAACTGAGAAACGGGCTCTTGCGATAATCGACGATAACATCCAGTGAAGCCCTGTTTTCCAGCTGACGATTGTAGACCGTCATGAAATAGTTCACGGTGCCGAAGTCGGTGGAGTAATCGAACAGGCTGAACAGGGATTCGCGTTGAGTCCGATAGCGCAACTCTGCACCCACTTCCTGGCGGTCGACGATACCGTCAGCCATCTGCTGAATCGCGTAGACGCTGATGTCCCAGTTATCCTGGAAGGGCCCGATGTCCAGACCCAGTGAATAAAAATATTTGTCCGTAGTGCTAGTCACCGTGGGATGTTTATCATAGGGGAATCCGGCTATCAGTTTGATACGGTATTCGGGTGAAAAACGATACCCCAGGTCGACACCATCGAACCGACCCACCACACCACCACTGCGCCCTTTCTGGCGCCCTGCCCGTGCCTCGACTGTGCGACCCGGCGTTACCACATCGAAATACATGGACAGGATGCGATCGTCATCGGTTTCCGAGTCCTGTAAATCGTAAACATGGGTTGCTCCGAAATCGGTGCGCATTTTATAACCCTGGTATGTGGAGCGGCCACCCATGTTGAAATGCGTCGACAGTACCGAGCTGGCAACGATGCTACCGAAACGATTGGTATCGATTTCGTCACGATCGTAGAACTGCAGCAAGGTGCCGTAGAATATCCAGTCGGCACTCTGATTAGGCGCCTTGAACTCGGGCAACTGATCGCTCGGTTTCCAGCTTGCCGACACCAGTGCCGCCAGGCGCTGACGAACACGATCGGCATCTTCACCACGCGGATAGCGCGCCAGGTAAATGCGGTATTCCGCCTTGGCATGTGCCAGCTGTCCATTGCGCTCGCGTGCCAGACCGAGATATTCCTGGGCTTCTCGCTGATACACATTGGCGCCGGAATTCAGGATCTTTGTATACAGTCGAATCGCCTGATCGTATTTTTTACTCACCATGGCCACTCGCGCCTTTTCGATCAGTGCATTGAGTTTTTCCTCACCCAGGCTGCCATAGTCCTTCACATCCGCCCTGCTCGCAGCCACGACACCCGATTGACGCAACTGGCTGAGATCTTCCTTTTTAATCACATCCGGCCAGGCATCGCGATAAGCCTTCGGCAATTTTGCGATATACGCCAACGCCTGGCGGCGTGACGCGAAAAAACCGAGTCGAATTCGATAGCGGTATTTGCTCTTCGACTTAAGGCTGATGGCAAACAACCGCTTGTCACCGTCCAACACCGCATCACGATATTTTTCGACGTTCAAGGGACGCGTCGACGAAGCAAGATTGATCACATATTTATACTGGGTCAATCCATTGACCGCAGCCTGTGCGCTGTTGAACATCAGCATCGTCAGGCACAGTACCAGCCAGGTGTGTACCGGCTTTATTCGAATCATCATTTAGTACCAGCCCCCAATCAATCCCAGTTCCGATCGGAAACACGATGTTCCGGTGTAGATTGATGACAGCTACCGGAACAATCCATATTCTGGCTGACCGGTGCGTTCTCGTGTTCACCCGGCTCGTAGTCATTGGCATGACAGGCCGCACATTCCGGCTGATAGGCCGGGAAGCGCCATGGAATGGTCTGCGAGTTGGTGGTATGGCAATCGATACAGTCCGGATTACTGCCGGTGTGATCGCCCGGATAATTGGCGCTCTGATGCGAGAACGCCAGCACCGGTATCCAGTAACTGGTGCGATGACAGACGTCACACTGCTCGGTGGTCACGAAGTGATCACGATCCATACCGGTTGCGGTCACACCGTTGTGGCAGGTATTGCAACCTGTGGTCAGGTTATCGTGATTAAACAGCGCCGGTTGCCAGGCATTGGTGTTATGACAGTCTTCACAGGTATTGCTGCTGGGAATATGCGAAGGCGGCTTACCTTCTGCAGTCGTACCGTTGTGGCAGCTATAACAATTGCCGGTAATATTGTCGTGATTAAAACGGGCGGGAATCCAGGCATTGGTATTGTGACAGTCATCACACTCATTGCTACTCTGCACATGGTTGATGGGTTTACCCGTGGCGGTCACGCCATTGTGACAGGTATAGCAAGCCGTCGTAATGTTGTTGTGATCGAAGCGTGCCGGCACCCAGGCAACAGTGAGGTGACAATTGTCGCACTCGTTGCTGGACTGCACATGATCGACCGGTTTGCCGGTAGCCTGTATGCCGTTATGACAGGTATAGCAGGCACCGGTCAGTTCACTGTGATCCATACGCACGATGGTCCAGCTATTTTCGGTATGACAATCATCACAGGCGGCATGGGTCTGCAGATGGTTCACCGGCTTCAGGCTTGCGGCAATCTGGCTGACGCGATCATGACATCCGTCGCAGGTCCTCGGCAGCCCCTTGAAGATACCGCGGATATGACAGGATTCGCAGCTCACCACCTGGTGCTGACCATTAAGAAAAAATCCGGTCGCATCGTGATCGAACTCCGGTTTCGATGACTCGGCAGCATGCGCAGGCGCAAACCAGCTCAACATCGACATCAGCAAACACAAACCGGCCAGCCATTGTGTTGTACTCACAGGAATCAGGTGTTTATCGTTCATGGTTTATCTCCTGTCCTTCATATCAACCCACTCTAGCGACGCATGTTGATATGTTGAAATGAATCGGTGTCATGGCACTGCTCACACATCGGGCCGAACTGGTTGTTGTGCGGATCATCCCCGGCGTGACAGAATCCGCAGGACTGATTCAGCTCGATACCGTGAATCGCCTGCGTGCTATGACAGTGATAACAGTGCAGTTTTTCGTGCGCCCCATCGAGTTTGAAACGCGTGTCTTTATTGTGATCGAATTTCCACATGGCCCAGCCGTTGGTGTTGTGGCACTGCGCGCATTCAGGCCCCAGACGCGCCTTGTGTACATCGTACCCACCATGGCAATCGACACACTGTTTACGTGTCGACTTGAACTGGCGATCGGCGTGACAACTGTCACAAGCCACCAGTGCATGCAGACCGGTGAGTGGGAAATTACTCATGTCATGATCGAACATCAGCTTCGATGACCAGCCGGCAGGACTGTGGCAACGACCGCATTGCTCGTTCTTCCTGTTTTTGTGCACATCGTCCAGACGATGACATTCAATGCACTTCACCGGCGTCTTCGTTTTATACAGGTGCCCTTTGTGACAGGACTGGCATTGCGCTTCGGCATGCTTACCCTGCAGGGCATAGTTGGCATCTTTGCGATGGTCGAAACGCACCTTCGACCATTTGTCGTAGCCATGGCAGGTCTGGCATTTTTTACCATACTGTCCCTTATGCTGATCATCTTTCTGATGACAGGAGAAACAGTCTTTCTTGATTTTCACCTTGTAGGGGTTTTTCGGGTGACAGGAATCGCATGAAACATCTCGATGTCGGCCCAGCAGTTTGAATTTTGTCTGCCGATTGTGATCGAACTTGAGATTCTTCCATGACCGGGTATCGTGGCAACGCGCACATTTCTGGCCGTTCTTGCCGCGGTGTACATCATCGACGCTGTGGCAGCTGAAACAACGGGTCGGCGTGTCCTTGTAACGATTATTGATATGACAGCTATTACAGCTGATTTTCTGGTGTCGGCCGGTTAACTTGAATTTGGTTTTGTCGTGATCGAAATCCAGTTCGGTCCATAAATTCTGGCTGTGGCACTGGTCGCACTTCTTGCCCAGCCGACCATTGTGAGGGTTTTTCTCATGACACTGATAACATTGCCGATCCGTATCGCGATGTTTTTTGTTCGGCTCGTGACAGAGCTGACACTGCAATGTACGGTGCGCACCCTTTAACGGAAAATCGGTAAACTGATGCTGAAACACGCGCGGATTCAGTCGAACGATGTCCGCATCACGCCCCAGGTGTTCCAGGTGGCAGGTTTTACATTCGCTGCTCCGCGCCGATTTGAAACGGCCGTGGTAACCCTGTTGCTTGCTGATATCTCCTGCCACCTTGTCGTGACAATCGAGACACAGGTTACGCTGCGAAGTACCGCTCAGTTTTTCGTGACATTTGGCGCACTGTTTTTCGTAACGCGCATGACCTTCGATCACCTTGCCCGGCATGATCAACGACTCCAGCGCATCCGCCTGTGCAATAGCCGACGACAACAGCCCGCAGACAAGCAGCAGCAAGCTGATCCATCCCTGAAATTTAATCCCCATTCGCATCACAATTCGCCACTCAATAAATATGTACGGCGAATACGTGAATCACACCACTGATGATCATCATGATGAACAGAGGAATGTGCAACACATGCCACAGGGAAAACAGGCGCTCATAAACCGAGAAGTCCGCCACCCTGGGGATCATTGTGAAATACTGACGTAGATAATGTGCCGCGTTGGCCAGCTGGGCACGATCCGCACCCTGTTTTAACAGGGTATGCAGCATCTGTTTGACCTGCCTGCGGGTGCGCCGGGTACGCAGCCGTAACAAGGGCATCTGCAACACCGCCAGAGGCAATGGACGATGACGGAGCGCGGCCTGCTCCAGCGATTCGATCGAGGCGTGCAACTCGGCATGGTCGAGCTGCTCCTTGAGCAGCTGCAGGGACTGGCGCATTTCGCCCAGTTCCAGTTTGCGGCCATACAGGCCATCGTGAATCTTGCGGTAGAACAGGCGACCGAACAGTCCGCTGCCGGCCACCACCAGCATACAGATCAGGGCGATATTGCTGTTGGTGGAACCGAGGCTGAAATTAGCGTGATACAGCACCAGCACCGGACCTGCGACGCCCAGCAGCATGTGGATACGAAACCAGTAACGGATCGGCCCCAGCATACGCAACCATTTCACATGCTTGCGCAGGGGATACAGCAACAGCGCCAGCATCATGCTGCCCCCGACGATACCCAGGGTGTAACCCAGCCCGGATTCGGCAGTCAGGAAGGCATCCTCACGGCGTAGAATCCCCTTGGTGATCAGATAAGCGGCAAACAGAAAGAACCACAGGTCTAAGTTCGCCAGCGTGCGAATATAAGCCATAGCAACCTTGTCAATCACAGCTACGCCTGCTATCCCTACGGGGAGGCGGCGTAAGCACTCTATTAATTAGTGTTATCAATTGCAGTGATATTAATCGGGATGACTGAGCTATACCTTAAGGAAAGGGGTATAAATTTGTGAATTTATTCCCAAATTTACCAATCGCCGATTTTGACGAGATAGAACTGATTTCTCAGATTCAGCAAAAATAGCCGCGAACTTCAGGGAAAATGCGCCCATATCCCCTAAACAGGTGGACACTCAGCTAAAACCCATGCAAAATGTCGCCTAATTTCAATATCCGGACCGACCCGTACTTATATGTCCAGAATCCTCCTGCTAAATGGCCCCAACCTGAACCTGTTGGGCACCCGAGAGCCGGAACATTATGGCCACCAGACTCTGGACGCCATCGTTAAACAGCTGCAGGCCACCGGCAAATCGCTGGGTCATGACATCGATCACCTGCAATCCAATGTGGAACATGAACTGGTCGAACGGGCCCATCAGGCACAACAGGACGGCACCGCGTTCATCATCATCAACCCGGCTGCCTTCACGCATACCAGCGTCGCCCTGCGCGATGCACTGAGTGGTGTAAAAATCCCCTTCATCGAGCTGCACCTGTCCAATGTGCATGCACGGGAAGAATTCAGAAAACATTCTTATTTTTCAGATATCGCCGTCGGCGTCATTTCCGGTCTCGGCCCGGTGGGTTATGAACTGGCATTGCGCGCAGCGGACGATTACTTAACGAACATAAAACAATAGGTTAACGACCGAATGGATATACGCAAAATCAAGAAACTGATCGAGCTGCTGGATGAATCCGGTGTTGCGGAAATCGAAATCAAAGAAGGCGAAGAATCGGTACGCATCAGTCGCAACGCACCGATGAGCGCACAGGCCATGGCGATGCCCGCCATGCATATGGCTGCGCCGGCACCCATGGCCGCCGCACCGGCTGCTGCTGAAGCGGCAGCACCCGCCGAAGAAGAAATCAGCGGCCACAAAATCACTTCGCCCATGGTCGGTACTTTTTACCGTTCACCCTCACCGGGCGCACCGGCGTTTGCCGATGTGGGCAAACATGTCAGTGAAGGTGACACGCTTTGCATCATCGAGGCCATGAAGATTCTTAACCAGATCGAAGCGGACAAATCCGGCACGGTTAAAGCCATCCTGGTCGAGAACGGTCAGCCGGTTGAATTCGGCCAGCCCCTGTTCATCATCGAATAACAAAGCATTGTCATGATAGATAAAGTCGTTATCGCCAATCGAGGCGAAATTGCCCTGCGAATATTGCGCGCCTGTCGCGAACTGGGCATCAAGACCGTTGCCATTCATTCGGAAGCCGATCGTGATCTAAAGCATGTGCGTCTGGCCAATGAATCCGTGTGCATCGGCCCTGCACCTTCCGATCAAAGTTACCTGAATATTCCGGCCATCATCAGTGCCGCGGAAGTCACCGACGCTACGGCGATTCATCCGGGCTACGGTTTCCTCTCCGAAAACGCCGACTTCGCCGAACGCGTCGAAGACAGCGGCTTCGTGTTCATCGGCCCGAAACCGGATTCGATTCGCACCATGGGCGACAAGGTCGCCGCCATCGAAGCCATGCAGAAAGCAGGCGTACCCTGCGTGCCCGGTTCCAACGGCGAACTCACCGAAGACGCCGACGCCAATCTGCGCATCGCGCGCGAAATCGGTTACCCGATCATCATCAAGGCCGCCGGCGGCGGCGGTGGTCGCGGCATGCGTGTGGTGCATTCCGAAGCCGCCCTGTTGAACGCCATATCACTGACCAAATCGGAAGCCGGCGCCGCCTTCGGCAATGATGCGGTGTACATGGAAAAATTCCTCGAACATCCGCGTCACGTTGAAATCCAGGTATTGTCGGATGGCCAGGGTCACGCGGTACATCTGGGCGAGCGCGACTGCTCCATGCAACGTCGCCACCAGAAAGTGGTGGAAGAGGCCCCGGCTCCGGGCATCAGCGAGGAACAACGCAATTTCATCGGCAACCGTTGTGTCGAAGCCTGTGTACAGATGGGTTATCGCGGCGCCGGTACCTTCGAATTCCTCTACGAGAACGGTGAATTCTATTTCATTGAAATGAATACCCGTGTTCAGGTGGAGCATCCGGTCACCGAAATGGTCACCGGTGTCGACATTGTCAAGGAACAGCTATACATCGCATCCGGCGAACCACTGCGCATGACTCAGGACGATATCAAACTGCGCGGCCATGCCATCGAATGCCGGATCAATGCGGAAGACTCAAGAACCTTTATTCCGTCGCCGGGCAAGATCAACGCCTATCACGCACCGGGCGGTCCGGGCATTCGCGTGGAAACCCACATTTACGCCGGCTACAGCGTACCGCCTCATTACGATTCCATGATCGGCAAGGTGATTGCCCATGGCGATACCCGTGATTCCGCAATTGCCCGCATGCAGGGCGCACTGTCGGAAATGGTGATCGAAGGCATCAACACCAATATCGAACTGCAGATGGACATCATGGGCGATGCCGCCTTCCAGGCCGGCGGCGCCGATATCCATTACCTGGAAAAGAAACTCGGACTGTCCTGATCCCTTCGATACGCGGAGACGCATGATGCATGCGTCTCCGCCACACACACTCAGATGCCCTGGATACAACTCACACTACGCACCGACAAAAACCATCACGAAGCCGTGGAAGACACCCTGCTCGAAGTCGGCGCACTGTCGGTCACCTTTCGCGATGCGGAAGACCAACCGATGCTCGAACCCCTGCCCGGCGAAACACCGCTGTGGGATCAGATCATCATCACCGGCCTGTTCGATGCGGATGTAGATACCGCTGAGTTACAACAACAGGTGGCGCAACAACTGAATTTTGACGGCGATATTAAAATCGAAGCACTGGAAGACAAGGACTGGGTACGCGCCTGGATGGACGATTACAAACCCATGCGTTTCGGCGAACGGCTCTGGGTCTGCCCGAATCATCTCAGTCCGCCGGACCCGAACGCCGTCAACATGATGCTCGACCCCGGCCTCGCCTTCGGCACCGGCACTCATCCGACGACTGCGCTATGTCTGCAATGGCTGGACAGCCAGGATGTGCGCAATCAGCAGGTGCTGGATTTCGGTTGTGGTTCCGGCGTACTGGGTATTGCCGCATTATTGCTCGGTGCCGCCCATTGCGACGCTACCGATATCGATCCGCAAGCCCTGCAGGCCACCGACGACAATGCGCAGGCCAATGGTGTCGCCGATCGTATCAGCAGTTTTTTGCCCGCACAGATGCCAGAGGCGGAATACGATTTACTACTGGCAAACATTCTTGCCTGGCCGCTGGTCGAACTGGCACCGACCCTGGCCGGTCATAGCAAACGCGGCGGCCATATTGTGCTGTCCGGTATTCTGGCTTCGCAAAGCGATGCTATCATGCAGGCTTACGCACCCTGGTTCGAACTCGATGCACCGGTGATCCAGGACGACTGGGTCCGCATCAGCGGCAGGAAAAAATAACGGCCATGCAAACCGAATGTCCACATTGCCATAGTATTTTTCGCATCAGTAACGAGCAGCTGGAACAGGCCGACGGCCAGGTCCGCTGTGGGCATTGCCTGGCTGTATTCAGTGCCGACAATCCCTACACCCGATTCGACGACGAAGTGAGTATGCAGGCGCGCCGCGACGATGTGGTGGAACTGGACGATGTGCTGCACATCAGCAGCGACGAAGAAGCCCAGGCGTTGCCGGATGTGATTCCGCCGGAACTGCGCGCCGAATCCCGCAACAAGCGCCGTGACTACAGCGTACTCGGCTCCCTGTTCTGGACTTTCGCCATCCTGCTCCTGATTGTCGTTGGTCTGCTGCAATACGCCTATTACGATCGACTGCGCCTGGTGCAATATCCGGAGCTGCGCCCCTGGCTGGGCCTCATGTGTAAATATGCAAACTGCGACCTGCCTGATCCGCGCGATCCGCAACGCATCGAACTCAGTAGCAAAAACGTGTTCACGCACCCCAACAGCGACAATGCTCTGATGGTCACCGCCACCATCGTCAACCAGGCGGAATTTGAACAGGACTTCCCGTTACTGGAACTGCGTTTCGAAAATATACGCGGCGAAACCATCGCCGGCCGTCGCTTCAAACCGACTGAGTATCTTGGCCTGCCGACGGATAAAATCGGCAAGATGCAACCGGGTAACCCGGTCTCCTTCAATCTGGAAATCATCGATCCCGGCAAGGATGTGATGAGCTACGAATTCCGTTTCCTGTAAAACCGAGCAACCGGGTAATCCACCCGCCCTGGACGGCACGCGCTGGTCAATCCACAGCGAGTCGAATACAATGAAGCCATCGTTTTAGCGGACCATATCCGGCCGCAAATCCCATACGTCGGCAGATTTCTGTCCAGGGGCAACAAGCTGCCGGCGCCAACAGCCGGCAAACACGAGAGATCCAGAGCTATGTCAAACAACACCATCATTTACACTGAAACCGACGAAGCCCCTGCGCTGGCAACCTATTCCCTGTTACCCATTGTCCAGGCCTATAGCCGTGCCGCCGGAGTCAACGTTGAAACCCGCGACATCTCTCTCGCCGGCCGTATCCTCGCTAATTTTCCCGATCAGCTCAGTGAACAGCAACGCCAGCACGACGCGCTCGCCGAACTGGGCGAACTGGCCGGAACACCGGACGCCAACATCATCAAGCTGCCTAACATCAGCGCTTCGATTCCGCAGCTCAATGCCGCCATCAAGGAACTCAAGGCACAGGGTTACGCGCTACCCGATTATCCGATGGAAGCCAGCAGCGAAGAAGACAAGACGCTGCGCGCACGCTACGCAAAAGTACTCGGCAGTGCGGTCAACCCGGTATTGCGCGAAGGCAATTCCGATCGCCGTGTCGCCGGTCCGGTCAAGGAATACGCCAAACAGCATCCCCATTCCATGGGCGAATGGAGCAGCGATTCCAAATCCCATGTCGCCTCCATGAGCGAAGGTGATTTCTATTCCAGCGAACAGTCAGTGGTTCTCGAACAGGCCGGCAATGTACGTATCGAACTGGTCGGTGATGACGGCAACACAGAGGTCCTGAAAGCACAGACCGCAGTACAGGAAAAAGAAATCATCGATGCGGCCGTGATGAATCGCAACAAACTGCGCGCTTTCTTCGAGCAGCAGGTGGAAGACGCCAAACAGCAGGGCGTACTGCTGTCGCTGCACCTGAAAGCCACCATGATGAAAGTATCCGATCCAATCATGTTCGGTCATGCAGTCACCGTATATTACAAAGACGTGTTCGAGAAATACGCCGACACGTTCAGTAAACTCGGGGTCAATCCGAACAACGGCCTGGGTGATGTGTATGCCAAAATTGCCGAACTGCCGGAGGCCGAACGTCAGGCCATTGAAGACGATATTCAGGCGGTCTACAAAACCCATCCGGAACTGGCGATGGTGAATTCCGACAAGGGTATTACTAATTTACATGTACCCAGCGACATCATCATCGATGCCTCCATGCCCGCCGCATTGCGCAGCTCCGGGAAAATGTGGGGCCCCGACGGGAAACTGCACGACATGAAAGCGATGATTCCCGATCGCTGCTATGCCGGCGTCTATCAACAGGTGATCGATTTCTGCAGACAGAACGGCGCTTTCGATGTCACCACCATGGGCAATGTCAGCAACGTCGGCCTGATGGCACAGAAAGCTGAAGAATACGGTTCCCACGACAAAACCTTCGAGATCCCCGTCGCCGGCAAGGTACGGGTGGTGGATGATCAGAACAATGTACTGATGGAACACAAAGTGGAACCCGGCGACATCTGGCGCATGTGCCAGACCCGCGACCTGCCGATCCAGGACTGGGTGAAACTTGCAGTGACCCGCGCCCGTGCAACCGGTCAGCCCGCCATTTTCTGGCTGGACAAAAAACGCGCCCACGATGCCAACCTGATCAGCAAGGTGGAAACCTGCCTGAAAGATCACGACCTCAGCGGCCTCGAGCTGCAGGTCATGGCACCGGCGGCGGCAACCGCCTACACCCTGCAACGGGTCAAGGATGGTGAAGATACGATTTCAGTGACCGGTAACGTACTGCGTGATTACCTCACCGACCTGTTCCCGATTCTGGAACTGGGCACCAGCGCCAAGATGCTGTCCATCGTGCCGCTGCTCGCCGGTGGCGGCCTGTACGAAACCGGTGCCGGTGGTTCCGCGCCGAAGCATGTGCAGCAACTGCTGGAAGAAAATCACCTGCGCTGGGACTCACTCGGCGAATACCTGGCGCTGGCGGTGTCGCTGGAAGACCTGGCCGGCAAAACCGGCAATGCAAAAATCAAAGTACTGGCCGACACCCTGGACCAGGCAAACAGCACCTTCCTGAACAGCGATAAGTCACCGTCTCGTAAGGTTGGCGAACTGGACACTCGTGGCAGTCATTATTTCCTGGCCCAGTACTGGGCGCGTGCGCTGGCCGAACAGGATGACGACGCGGAACTGAAGAAGCTGTTCACACCAGTCGCACAGCAGCTCACCGAAAACGAGCAGAGCATCGTTGATGAATTAAACAGCGTGCAGGGACAGGCGGTGGACATCGGCGGTTATTATCATCCCGATCGCGCGAAAACTGCGGCTGTGATGCGACCCAGCGCCACCTTCAACAAAATACTCGAACAACTGAACTGATCGACAACGGCCACCGCAAGGTGGCCGTTGAGTCTAGGCCAGGAGAAGCGAGATGAAAAAGATCACCGTTGCACTGTTGTGCGGATTACTGCCCAGCCTGTTGCAGACTTCACTTGCTGCCGATAACTTACAACAGTCCAGTGACAGCACCACTGGGAAAAGTGGCGACATCGTCATCAAAGGCAAGAAGATCAATCAGAATGCCAGCGTGGGCGGCAACCAGAAACCCACCATCGGTGCCGGCCGCACGGAAACGACAGGTCAGGAAAAAGCAAAAATCCGCGTCTGGGGCGATCCGCACCAGCAGCTCAAAAACAATAACAACACACAGCAATAAGCGGCCGGGTTTAGCGTAACCCGCTAGAGGGCGACGCGCATCATGGGCAAACGCATTTCGATACACAAACCGCCCTGCGTGGCATTGTAAGCCCGAATACTACCGTGATGAATCTCCAGTGCGCGGCGCGCAATCGCCAGACCCAGCCCGTAACCCGGAATACTCACGTTCTGTTCATTCTCGCTGATGCGCAGAAAAGGCTGGAACAGTTCGGTTAATTTCTGTTCATTCACGCCCTTGCCCTGATCGCAGACTTCGATCAACAACTCATTATCCAGTTGCTGCAGATAAATCTGCACCTGGGTATTTTGTGGCGTATAAAACACCGCATTACGTACCACGTTCTCAATGGCGCGACGCAACAGTTCCATACTGCCACTAACCAGCAACTCGCGATTAGGTTGATACACCACCTGCTTGTGCTGGTTCTTCGCTTCGAACTGAGCGTCATCGACAATCGCACACAACAGACCGTTGATATCGAAGCAATCCTGCTGGCGATGATCGACATTGGCCTCCAGCCGCGACAGGGTCAACAGTTCACCAACCAGCTCATCCAGGCGCTGGCTTTCCTTTTCGATACGCTGCATCAGTTCGTCAAGTTTTTGCGGTTGCTGACGACTCATTTCAACGGCCACCTGCAAACGCGCCAACGGCGACCGCAGTTCATGGGACACATCGTTCAACAGGCGTTTTTGCGCCGCAATCAATTGTTGAATCTGTTCCGCCATCACGTCGAACTCCTGTGCCAGTTCGGTGATTTCATCGCGGCGTTTACCCATTTCAGGCATGACACGCGTATCCAGCCGACCCTGTGCAAACTGACGCGTCGCATCGGTGAGCTTGCGAATCGGTCGGGTGATGTACCAGGCCAGGCCTGCACTGAACAGCAAACTGGCCAGCAGAAACGTTAACAGGGGTGCGAGTGGAAAATGTTTCGGCAACAGGCGCGAACCATGCATGAACGGCAGGTCACGGCGTGGAATAAATAACAGAAACTGCTCGCCCTGTGGTGTGGTGACGGTACGTATACCGTTTTTTTGAGTATCGTTTTCTACTTCTCGTGCCTTACTGATCACCATCTCCGGCACCGGTCGACCGAGGGCGTCCTGGTCGCTGGTGTCGATGATCAATACCGGGAACGGACGCTCGTGATGCTCATCGCGCCGTTCCATGATTTCATGCAGGGCGGGCACGCCACCCAGTTGTAACAGTTTGGCGGTCCAGTTGATGATCATTTCCGCGCGTGGGCCGTCGACCAGCACTTCCAGTTGCTCGATGCGTGATTTGTTGTACTGCCACACGGCAGCACCGACCACCATGCCGGCCAGCAACAGCGTCAACCAGAAGCCGACGAAAATTTTCCAGAACAGACGCCCCATCAGTTCACCTCGCTGGACAGTTGATAGCCCTGACCGCGCACGGTCATGATCAGAGTGTCCAGGCCATGTTCAGCCAGTTTTTTGCGCAGGTTACTCATATGCATATCGATACTGCGATCGTATTTTTCCAGCGCACGACCCAGCGCCTGTTGCGACAGGGCTTCCTTGCTGACCACCTGCCCGACATGACGCATCATCGCCTGCAGCAGATTGAATTCGGTACTCGTCAGATCCATCGGTTTTTCACTCACTGTCACCTGCCGGGACGCCGGATGCAGACTGAGCTCGCCGATGCTGATCACGCGATCACCGGCCTCCACCCCCTGCCCTTCGCCCTGAGTACGGCGCAATATGGCACGCAAACGCGCCAGCAATTCGCGCGGATTGAAAGGTTTCGGCAGATAGTCGTCGGCGCCGATTTCCAGGCCGACGATGCGATCCACGTCATCGCCTTTAGCCGTCAACATCAATACCGGCACCCGGGACTGGGCACGCACCCGGCGCAACACTTCAAAACCGTCGATACCCGGCATCATCACATCCAGAACCACGGCATCGTACATTCCGGACAGCGCAACTTCGGTACCGCTTTCGCCATCCTTGCAGTGTTCGGTAAAAAAACCTTCAGCCTGCAGGTATTCAGCCAGCATGGCCGCCAGTTCCAGGTCGTCGTCGATAATGAGTATTTGCGTCATAAATATTCTGAATAAAAAGGATCCCTTGCTTAGACGAATTCTGGCACAGAATGCGCTCCCTTCGCCCACACTTTACAGATCTTTACACGGCTTTACCTCTCGCTGACCCCGTTTTGCAGGCGCTTTCCACATAATTCATCCATGGCAGCAAACGGCTGCCCGCAACGAGACAACCACACTGGAGAATACTTATGAAACGACGCAACTGGATGATCGGCAGCCTGGCCCTGGCCACAACATTAAGCCTGGGCGGCATCGGCCTCGCGCAGGCCTGTGGCGGCCCCGGCATGATGGGAGGCCACCATCGCGACGGCGGCATGCGCTTTGTCATGTACAAGCTGGATCTGAACGACGATCAGAAACAGGCCATCAAGCAACTGTTCGAAGAACAGAAAGACCGTGCCCAGGCAAAACGCGATGAAATGCGCGATATTCGTCAGGCGCTACGCAAACAGGTACAGTCCACCAGCTACGATCCGAACAAGGTTCGCGAGCTGGCCGAACAGCAGGCGGCCATCAAGACCGAGCTCACCGTACAACGTGCGGACACTATGCACAAAGTCCGGGAGCAACTTAGCGCCGAACAGATCGCCAGACTCGACGAGATGATTGAGCGCCGCATGGACCGCATGAAAAGTCGCGGTCACTTTTAATCGCTTGTCCTCAACCGGGGCATGGCTGGATCATGTCCCGGTATTTTTTGATTACCACATCCTCATACCAAATCCATCCACTCTCTGGTCTTTACCCCGCGGGAAAGCATCAGCCATCGTCAACATTGCAGCGTTTCGCTGCATTCTGGATACCTGCTTTCGCAGGCATGAAGCCAGTTAACCCGGCAGATCCGGCTCAGTCTACGCTCTTCGCCTCTCCCGCAAAGCTCCGGTTCTCGTCATTCCCGCGCAGGCGGGAATCCAGATAGCTCAAGGCACCACTGCAATCGACTGCATGCCCGCCCAGACATTATAAAAATTACCCGCGACACCATTGTTCGTCATATCATCAAAACACCCCGGGCAGATCGGACCTTTTATTGAGCCAGCGCTATAACCGGCTGATCCGGTGGATTTAAAATGAAGTTTGAAGAGTGTGTTTGCCTGTATGGAGGACAATACCATGACTCACATTCTCATGATCAACGGCAGTTATCGCGATGATGGCATTACCGACCAGACACTGGATGCGATGCGTGAGCAATTACAGTCCGCCGGTGCCGAAGTCGACGAGATCAGGTTGCGCGATTATCCCATCGAGTTCTGCCTGAATTGTCGTGAGTGCACCCAGCAGCCGGGCGAAGCGCCGGGGCAATGCGTACACGATGATGGCATGGCACAATTGATCCGGCAGATCGAACAGGCCGACGGCCTGGTACTCGCCTCACCCACTAATGCGGGGGCCGTCACCGCAGTGTTCAAACGCTTCATCGAACGCCTGATTCCCTTTGCTTACTGGCCCTGGGGACAACCCGCTCCACGTTTGCGTCATAAACCGAGTCGGGCGAAACCCGCTGTGCTGGTGTCATCCAGTGCTGCACCCGCTGTGCTGGGTCGACTCATCTTCGACACGCTGAAACAACTCAGGCAGGCCGCGAACATGGTCGGCGCCAGACCGGTTGCCAGAGTCTTTAGCGGACTGGTTAGCGATACAC